>CAZMWO010000006.1:0-24657 GCA_964569565.1 uncultured bacterium
CCTGCGGCTACATACTGTACCGTGAAGAAGGAAGCAGTGAAATCAATAGAATTATCAGAGTCAGTCGGGCTCTAATGCCGGGTTTTATAATACGGTTAATCATCACTGCCCACGTTGTTCAGCTTAGCCTTGATGCTTCTGACATTTTCATCGACCAGAGGGTAGTCGCTATCGACTGCTTTCAGCTTCTCGTAATATTCAAGGGCTTTGTGCATGTCGCCCATTCCCAGAAAAACGTTGCCGAGATGAAACATGGCGTCGAGGCAGTCTGGACTGTCAACCAGAATGCGCATGAATATGGCAATCGCATCAGCATTGCGTGAAAGACCATATAAAGCCTGACCCTGAATGAGCCTGGCCTGTATGTCTTCCGGGCTGGCGGCCAGGCACTTTTCTGCAAACTCGAGTGCCTTGTCAAAATGACCTTCGATTACGGCTACCAGAGCATTGCTGAGCAGGCTGTCGCTGTCATCTGGGAGTACACCGGATATTCGCTGGTTATCGGCTTCCAGTTTTTTGAGGAATTCCTGTTCTTCACATTTGATGATTTCGGCTGCAACTACTTCCATGTAGGTGCTGTCGAGTTCGCGCAGTCGCTGCAGATGGTATTTGGCCTTGATAAAATCGCCCTCGTCGCGGTAAATGACACCGAGATTCTGGTGTGCCTGCACGTGGGCGGGTTCGATTTCGATTACTTTGCGGTAAAATGGAATGGCCTGCTTGCTTTTGCCCAGATGCGAAAGGGCTACTGCAATATTGAATATGGCATCGGTATCGCGAGGTTTTATGTGTATAACAGCTTCCCATTCCTGAATTGCCTGTATCACCTTGTTGAGTTTCATGTAGATCAGGCCAAGGTTGTAATGGGAAAAGGTGTGGTCGGGCGCAACCTTTATCGCGGACTGGTAAGCGTCTATTGCTTGTGGAATATTGTTCATGCGATGCAGAAAAACGCCCTTGGTTGAATAAAAATCCGGATTGTTGGGCGAATTCTTTATTGCCTTGTCGATTTGCTGCAAAGCTTTGTCATACTGCCCCTGTTCAAAGTAGTCAAGTGCAGATTCATAGTGTCTTTGCGCGTATGTGCTGTTCAGGTTTGCCATTTTATGTCGCGGTTGCTGCAGCATTATAGCTTATTTAAAGTAACTAAGCAAATGCACTGCCGAGTTTTTGTGCGGGCAGACAATTGCCGCCGTCGTGACTGCAGCCTGGAGTTTTTTATTGAAAACTGGCTGAGCAGGCGCTATAATCAAGCCTGTCATGAATGAGAATATAAACGAAGCAAAAACGGATGTGACGAATGAAGCTCGCAAGCGGCCGGGTCAGCCACTTGTCAGCTGGGTTGTCATGCTCAGCTGCGTGTTTCTTTTCGCAGCAAGCCTCAACTGTCTTTTTTTGTGGCTCTCTTATGGCCATAGCTATGACCTGGCCGGACTGGTTTTAAGTCTGGTTCTGGCATTGATTGTCTATTTTACTGCTCTCGATGCCAAAAAAGTGGCAAGCTATCAGCGTCGTCTGATCATCGCCACAGCTGCCCTGATGCTCTGGGCGATTCTGCTGCCGGGTGTCATGAAGCTTGCTGGTTATCAGATCTTTTGATGGTAAACCGCGAGACGAGCAGGTGAAGTTCGTCGGCCAGGGAAGCCAGATCTTCGGTTGAACTGGAGACCTGCGAAACTGTCGTCGTCTGCTGTTCGACCGAAGTTGCGACTATACCCAGCTGTTCTGTAGTTACCTTGGTCAGGCTGGTGATGTCTTCGATCGTTCTTGTCATTGCCAGCGAATTCTCCGACTGCTCTGTCGAAATCGAGCTGATTTCGCTGATCTTTTTGTTTACGTCATCGACGTTGTTGATGATGTTGTCGAGGCTGATCGACACTTCACGGATAATTCTGATGCCGTCATCAACACGACCACGGCCGAGAGTCATCGAGTCGACCGCGTTCTGCGTCTTGGTCAGAATGTTTTCGATTCTGGTGCCGATAGCTTCAGCAGCTTCAGCCGATTCCTCGGCCAGCTTACGTACTTCTCCGGCAACTACGGTGAAGCCTTTGCCCTGTTCGCCGGCTCTGGCAGCTTCGATTGCGGCATTAAGCGCCAGCAGGTTCGTCTGGCTGGCGATGGCGGTGATGGTGTTGACTATTTCACTGATCTGCAAAGATGCCGAGTTCAGATCAAGAATGACCTGGGTGGCGATATCAACCGATTCTTTGATCTTACCTACCATTTCGACCGACTTTTTAACGGTTTTGCCACCCTTGTCGGCTGCCTGAGTGGTAATGCTCACCGCCTTGACCGCGGTTTCTGCCAGCTGGGCGACTTTCTGGGCTGATTCAGAAAAACTCTCAACCGAAGCTGTCGTTTTTTCGAGGTTGTTCGATATCTCCAGTGATGAGGTATTGATGCCGTTGACGTTTTTGGAAATATCAAGCAGGGTGGCGGCCGATTCGACCGAGGCCGAGCTGAGCTGTTGTGAGCTTGTCGCCAGGTCGTCGCTGGTTTCGAGAACTTTCGAGATCATCTGGCAGATGCCTTCGAGCATGCGATTAAAGCTTTCGGCAACCCGCTCGAATTCATCAGAGCTTTCAAATCTAAGTCGGGTATGCAGGTGTCCCTTTTCGGCTTCTGACATTGATTCGACAATACGTTCGAGAGGTCTCGAAATTCCGTTTGAAATGAAGAGGGCGAACCAGATGCCGAAAATCAATATAACTCCCGGTATTATCTTGGCCAGAAGGCTCAGCATTGCATACGTTTCATCACTATCCCGCGTTATCGAGGATGTGTATTTGGCAAGAGCTTTGCATAGACTGCTGCATTTCAAGGTAAGCTCGATTTCCTTGTCGCGTATGGCTGAGAGTAATTCAGAACTGCTGGCCATGCTGAATTCCACGCCAGGATCCATTGCCAGATAACCGTCGGTAAGATCGAACAGTTCAAATAAATTGCCCTCGGTCGTCTGCTTGAACGCAATGATATTAGACGCTTCGGCAAGAAAAGGGCTTTTCAGACTGGAGTCAATCAGGTCAAAACTTTTGAAGGCGCCTTCTTTGGCCGAGTTGTAGTAAGATAAGAGATCTTCGCGGTTTTGCGGAGTCCTGATTATCTCGCTGGCTGAATTGGCGGCCAGATGCAGGTTCGCCATCAGTTCCTGCGAATTGATCATTGCATCAGTGTATTTTTCTTTAAGAAAATTTACCGTTTCGCGCAGCTGAAACACGTAGTAGCCGGCAAAGCCCGCAATCAGCAGAAATATAACCAGAATGAACAGAAATCCTGCCAGAATCTTAGTGCTTATAGATAGCATTCTCACTGGGAATTCTCCGTTTTACGCACCTTGAAATCGCTGAAAGTGTAATAATGTGGCATAAATATTTCCTGAAACCGTCTCAGGGCAAAATCGTCGGTCATGCTTGCCAGGTAATCGACAATGGTGCGATTCAGGCTTTGCTCCTCTGGAATCTGGTATCTGAGGTGTTTGAATAATTCTTCAGGATTTTTGGCGAACCAGTCGGCCATCTGTCGCAGCAGGTGCTTGGACTTCTGGACGGCTACATCGATTTCGGGCCTGGTATAAACATCACGGTAGAGAAAGGCTTTCATTTCGGCGGTCGCTGCCCGAACCGGTTCGCTCATCTTGATCAGATCGCTGTCGATGCTGTTGTCGATGATGTCGCGCACCATGGTATGAATGCGTATTGAATGCCGGTCACCCAGCAGACGCCTGGCATCAGGGGGCAGATCGTCGACAGTTATCACCCCGGCCCTGATGGCGTCATCTATATCGTGGTTGATATAAGCCACCAGATCTGCAATTCTCACTACCTGCGCTTCGACAGTTAACGGCATCGTCTCTTCGCCGCTGAAGGTGGCAGAGCCATGCTTGCCTTTGCTGTGCATGAGAATGCCATCGATAACCTCGCGGGTAAGGTTAAGACCCTGCCCGTTTTTTTCAAGGCAGGTCACCACTCTTACTCCATGCGAAGCATGATGAAAGCCGGTTTCGCTTATCTCTGCCAGAATTTCTTCGCCGCTGTGTCCGAAGGGCGTGTGCCCGAGATCATGCGCCAGTGCTATGGCTTCGGTAAGGTCTTCGTTGAGATTGAGGCAGCGTGAAATGCAGCGCGCTGTGCAGACGACCTCGAGAGTGTGGGTAAGTCTGGTTCTGAAGTGATCATTGGTCGGTGAAAGGAATACCTGCGTTTTGTGCTTCAGCCGCCGGAATGACTCACTGTGAATTATGCGGTCAATATCGCGCTGAAAGCAGCTGCGGATAAAGCAGTCGTTCTCAGGGTGTTCGCGCCCACGGCTTTTGCTTGACAGGCAGGCGAAGCGCGAAAGCGTTCTGGCTTCACATTCTTCGAATGCCAGCCTGAGAGTCGGGCTGCTGGTTATTCCTGGCATGTTCGGCAACTCACGAAACTATGTCTAGAATAAGCTTCTGGGCGACTACTTCTTTGTCGCTGAGCTTTATGGCCTCGCGCAGACGGCTTATGGCCCGGCTGTTGTCACGGTCGGGATTAAGATATAGCTCGGCCAGAACGTCGCCTTTGCTTATTCTGTCGCCGACATGTTTTATCAGTTTGAGGCCAACACCCATGTCAATGACCGATTCCTTGGTTTCGCGGCCGGCTCCGAGCATCATTGCGGCGAGCCCGATTTCTTCGCAGTCGATCTTGCTTATGTAACCGTCGCGTTCTGCTTTGAGTGTGTCGGTTTTCTTTGCTGCCGGCAGTTTACTGTAATCTTCGATCATCGACACATCGCCGCCCTGGAATTTGACCATCTCAAGAAATTTACGGTAAGCACGACCATCGGCAAGAACTTCAGCGACTTTCTTTTCGGCTTCTTCGCGACTGAGACCGGCTCCAATTGCCAGCGCTTCTGCTGCCAGAGTTTTTATCAGGCTGGTAAAGCTTTGTGGCCCATGGTTGCGTAAGGTGTCGATCGCTTCGATGACTTCGACGGCATTGCCGATCATTTCACCAAGAGGCTCGTCCATGTTTGACAATACAGCGGTAACCTTGCGGCCTGCCTGGGTGCCGATTTTTACCATGAGTCGCGCGAGTTCGCGGGCATCATCGAGGTTTTTCATGAAAGCGCCACTGCCGACTTTAACGTCGAGAACCAGGCCTTTGTTGGCTACCGCCAACTTTTTTGACATGATCGAAGCGGCGATAAGAGGTATCGAATCTACGGTCGCGGTTACATCGCGCAGAGCATAGATCTTTTTATCAGCGGGAACAAGATTGCCGGTCTGGCCGACGATAACCACGCCGATACGGTTTACTGCCTCGATGAACTGCCGGCTGTCGAGTTCGCACGAAAAGCCTTTGATAGCTTCCAGTTTGTCGATGGTCCCGCCGGTGTGACCGAGGCCGCGCCCTGACATCTTGGCAACCTTGAGGCCGAGTGCGGCCAGTACCGGGCCAAGCACCAGGCTGGTTTTGTCGCCGACACCGCCGGTAGAATGTTTGTCTACGGTGAAGCCCTCGATGCCATCAAGATTGATCAGGTCGCCACTGGTGCGCATGCAGTCGGTGAGCCAGTAGGTTTCTTCTTCATCCATGCCGCGAAAATATACGGCCATCAAAAAAGCGGCCATCTGATAGTCTGGCAGTGAACCGTCTACAAAGCCTTTTACTATCGATGATATTTCTGGTTGGCCAAGTTTTCGGCCATCGCGTTTATTCTTGATGATGTCGTAGGCTCTCATTCCTGGTTCCTTCCTTCGGTATTATCTTTTAATGCGCAATAATCTTATGTGATTGGTGAGGTAACAGCGTTCGAATAACGGACAGGCAGCACATTTGGACTGGTAGTCAGGCCGGTCGATTTTCATAGCCTCAAACGTCATGCCGGAAGTATTCCACTTGCCGAAATAATCTGTTCCGAAGCATTTGGGAACAGCCTGATCCTGACGGGCCGGAGCTGGAGCGGGCTGCGTCGCAGCCGGCTTGGGGGCGCCGCCTGGTATTGCCGAACCGGTTGGGGTAACTAATGACATGATGATTTCTCCAATATTATCAGAATTCCCGATTTTGAGTTATAATAACACATTGCATGGCTGTGGTATAGTAATCTGCCATTAAAACTCATCAGATAGCAAGAATACCGCGACCGTCAGCGGGGAGGGAACCGACCTTGCATTTCGTTTTCCGGCTCGACAATCTTTTGTTGCATTCTACTGATACCGTCATTAGCGAAACCGGCGATGCAGACTCCGGCATCGCGCTGGCCGATATTTTTCCGCAGATGGCTTCTGAAGAACCGATAAGACAGCTTCGAGCTCCCGGTTTCTCAGGTCTTGAGAGAAAAATGTCGGTAATATTGAATGGCACGGGACGTTGTGGTCTTTTTCGCATCAGCCGCAATGTTATCGATGGTTATGAATGCGTTGAAATCGATGGCGAATGGCTCAGCGAAGCAGATCTGCCAGCCGGTAATGTCAGTGATAACCCTCTGATGGTGAGTGAAAAGACCCTCGCAACTATTATCGAACTTGCAGTAGATGGTATTGTAATTATCGATCAGAAGGGCATTGTCCAGGGATTCAACCGGGCGGCCGAAAAGATGTTCGGCTACAATGCCTGTGAAGTTCTTGGCGGCAATGTTTCGATGCTGGCTCCAGAACCTCATCGCAGCAAGCATGATGAATACATGCAGCGCTATCTCAATACAAGAATTCCTCATATAATCGGGATCGGCCGTCAGGTAGATGCACAGCGCCGTGACGGTTCGCTTTTTCCGGTAGATCTTGCCGTCGGCGAGGTCAGGCTTGAATCTGGGAGTCTCTTCACCGGCTTTATCAGAGACCTTTCAGAGTCCCGCAAAGTCGAGAGTGAACGCAACAGCTTTTTTCTGATGTCGCTCGATCTTTTTTGCATCCTGGGATTTGACGGCAAATTCAGAAGGGTTAACCCGCAATGGCAGGATGTCATGGGCTATGTGCCAGGCGAGCTCGAGGGCAACGACCTTGCCGCTCTTATCCATCCCGATGACCTGGGTGAATCTGGCCAGCTGCTTACCGACATACTGGGTGTGCGCAACGTCGTCGGGCGTGTCATGCGTTTGCGTAAGAGTAATGGCGAATATCTCTGGATGCTGTGGAACAGCTCGATCGATCTTGCTAACAAGGCCGTTTACGGGGTCAGTCGTGATATAACCGAACAGCGCAGGATTCTTGAAGAGCTTCAGAGTGCCAAGCTCGAAGCCGAAAGATCGAGCGCCGCCAAAAGCGTGTTTATTGCCAAAATGAATCACGAACTGCGTACTCCACTTAATTCTATTATCGGCTTCTCGAGACATTTGCAGCGGCATGCCGAACAATTTACCGCCAAAGAAATGCTTTTTCTCGAGCGTATCAGCCGCAATGGCGAGTCTCTTCTTCAGATGATCAATTCAATTCTCGATTATTCCCGCAACGAATCAGGCTTTGCCGGAGTTCACCTCGGCAAGGTAAACATTGCCGACATGATCGGAGAAGTCGTCGACCTGATGCAGGTGCTTATCGAGGAAAAAGGTATAGATATCGAACTCAGAATCCCGCCGGACTGCTGTGAAATTGAATCAGACCAGGTTAAATTGCGTCAGATCTTGCAGAATCTCATCGACAACGCGGTCAAATTTTCGGACTGTTCGAAGGTCATTATCGAAGTTACGTCAGATCAGTACAATTTTCCTGAAAAGATTGCAATAGTCGATTCTGGGCCGGGTATCGCCCCGGATCAGCTCGAGGTTATTTTTGAAGCATTTCAGCAGGGCGATAACAGTCTGGCGCGACGTTATGGTGGTGCCGGCCTCGGTCTTGCCATCGCCAGGTCTTTTGCTGACCTGCTTGGCATAAAGATCTCGGTCGAAAGCGAGCTTGGCCGGGGATCTATTTTCACTCTGCACCTTAAGAAGAGCGAGGTATAAGACTATGAGCAAGCACGTTCAAGGCAAAATGAACATTCTTGTCGTCGATGACGCGCCTGATAACCTGCTGTTGCTCGAGGCAATACTCGAGAGTGAAAATTTTGAGAATATTTTTCTGGCTTCTTCTGCCCGTGAAGCCTTTGAATACATAGGCCTTGTCGAGTCACCCCGTAATGCCAGAATCGACATGGTGCTGATGGATATAATGATGCCCGAGATCTCGGGCATTGAGGCAATTCGCGAAATCCGCAGCCACTCAGATTATCAGGATATTCCGATCGTTGTTGTCAGCGCCCGCTCTGAAACCCAGGATCTGGTCGAGGCATTCGATGCAGGAGCCGTAGACTATGTAACCAAGCCGATCAAAGAACTTGAGCTTGTCGCCCGAATCAGGTCGATGCTGCGCCTCAAGTCTGAAACCGATCACCGCAAGTTTCATGAAGCAGAGCTGGAAACGCTGGCGAAAGAGCTTGAAGAAAACAACCGCAAACTCAGTCAGATTCTCGAAGAACTGCACGAAGACATGGCTGCCGCCGGCAATATGCAGCGCAGCCTGCTGCCCGATAAGCGCATCAGTATTCCCGGTCTCAATTTTTCATGGTATTACGAAACCAGCGAGAACATTGGCGGCGACCTTCTCAACATCATGCCGCTCAGCAACGGTATGGCGGCACTTTTTATACTGGATGTCTCTGGTCATGGCATACAGTCAGCCATGCTTGCGGTCAGCGTGCATCGTATGCTCTCGGCCTGGGAGGGCGAAAACAGTATATTACGCCTGCCCGATGGCACGCCGCGCTCACCGGCTGAGGTTGCCAACGAACTCAATGCCGAATTCATGCTAGACAAGAACAATTTTCAGTATTTCACCATGATTTACGGTATTATCGATCTCAAAAAACAGACTCTGACTTATTGCCGCGCCGGACACACGCCCCTGTTGCTGCAGAACCTCGAGGGCATGGTCATTGTCTGCCGTGAGGGCAACGTTCCAGTAGGACTTACCGAAGATTGCGTCTTTGAAGAATTCACGCTGCGGCTGGCGCGTGGCGATCGCGTGATACTATATTCCGATGGCATCACCGAGGCCCGGCGCAAAGGTTCAAAAGAGTTTTTCGGCGATGAAAATTTTCTCGCACTGCTTAAAAAAACCCGAAATCTGCCGGTCGATCAGGCTGTACAGGGCGTTATCGGCGACTTCAAGGACTGGCTGGGTGATACCAGTCCGTCAGACGATATCACGATGCTGATTATCGAGCCTGATTGATCTGCAGCCATGCTTCGGCTTCAGACAGCATCTGCGGGGTGTTGAGGTTTCTGGTGATCCACATGTCATCGGTCAGCAGGTATCGAATTCGATTCGGGTAAAGCTGCAGCAGCTTCTTGGCGCCTTCGTCGAGACCGATGTTAAAAAACTCGCGGCAACACCAGCCGGGAAAAATGGTCGGGTGCCCGCGGTGCTCTCCGTCAGAAGGCACTGCAATAAATTCTTTTCCGGTCTGCCATAACTCGATCAGCCGGCTGACAGTATCACCGGCAATCATCGGGTGATCTACCGGCCACAACAGCTTTGCAGCATCGTCGTGACAATATTGCAGGGCTATTCTTATTGAGCTGAGCGGGCCCTGTTCGGGCTGCGGGTTGACCAGCCAGACGCCGCCGCTACTTTTGACAAGTGCTTTGGCTGCGCTGTCGTTTTCCTGGCCGACGAAGAGAAGGTGGCGAAAATGGCTGCGACAGCCCGTCAGCTTGCCGCTGATGATCTCGAGAAAAGTGCGGCCACCCAGGCTGGTATGCTGTTTCAGCTGTCCCATCCGCCGCGAAAAACCTGCCAGCAATATCAGCGCATCGAGCATCGTCTACCCCCTTCCATGGCAGCTGATTATAAGGCTAAATTGCGAACAGGTAAAGTCGGACAGGATTTTCGTATTGCGTATCGCAGGTAAACCTGTTATATCTGACACATATCAGCTTCAGGGAGGCCTTTTAAAGTGGATCTTAAAAAAATCATTCCAGTTGAAGCAAAGACGCTTCATGACCTGAAAATAGACCCCGAAATCATCACCGATCTCATCATCAAAGAGCTTTTTGTGCATGGCAAAAAGGTGCCGCGCCGGCTGGCCAAGGATCTTAAGATCAACATAGAGATCGTTCAGTCAATAATCAGTGAGCTCAAGAAACTTGAAATCGTCGGCATGGTCGGTGGTTCGGGCATGGGTTCCGATTATCAGTATGGGCTTTACCCCAAGGGAACCGAGCGCGCCCGCAACATTCTCGATCGTGACAAGTATCTTGGTGCGGCTCCGGTCAGCTTTGACGAGTATATCAGGATAACCCGCACGGCCCTCGACGAAGGCAAACAGGGATTTGCAATCAACCGCAAACTGATGGAAGAGAAGTTCTCGCATCACCTCGGGTATAAAGATGTCCTGTTTCAGATCGGTCAGGCAGTCTGCGCACGCAAGCCCGCCTTTGTCTACGGTTTCCCCGGCAACGGTAAAACCTTCCTGTGCAGCTCGGTAGTTAAGTTGCTGCCGCCGATGATCGTTCCATACGCCGTTGAGGTCAGCAACCAGCTGGTCAGAGTTTTCGACCCGAGCTGCCATGTGCCTATCGAAGGAATAGATCTTGAAGGCTACGATGAAAGATGGGTTGCGGTTAATCCGCCATTGATCACCGCCGGCGGCGAACTGACTCTCGAAGACCTTGAAGTCAAATACAATTCCAAGTTTGGCTGTTTCGATGCGCCGCCACAGGTTAAAGCGACCGGCGGTGTTCTGCTCATCGACGACCTTGGTCGCCAGCGCTGCGGCGTCGAAGAAATCTTCAACCGCTTTATCATTCCGCTCGAAAACAAGGTTGACTATCTGGTTCTTGGCGGTCAGCGCATGGAAGTGCCGACCGACGAAATCGTCCTGTTCTCGACCAACCTTGACCCGATGAAAATCGTTGATGACGCGTTTCTGCGCCGTCTGCCATACAAGATAAACGTTCGTAACCCAACTGTAGAAGAATATACCGACATCTGGAAATCTACGATTACCAAACTCGGGCTGCAGTTCAACGAAAAGAACATCGAAGATGTTCTCGCTATTTATAAACGCGACAAGAGAGGCTTGCGGGCCGTACATCCGCGTGATATCCTCAACATCATCCGCGATCGCAAGAGGTATCTTGAAGATCCCAACACCGCGATCACGTCTGATGAGGTGGCTGAAGCATACGGAATCTACTTTGTCAGAGATCTTACTCTGGTTGAAACTATAGAATAATTGACAACTGCAGTGGCGGCAGGTTGGCGCAAGGCTTTCCTGCCGCCTTTTTCTAAATTTTATAACGGGAAGCTGCTCTATTGAACTGGCTGTTCTTTTTTACCGTGTGTTTTTCCGGTCTGCTGACCGGTTTTGGCGCCTGGCTGGTGGCGCCTGACAGCAACCCATGGAATCTTGTTGAAAATTTTCAGGCCGGATTGCTGGTAACCGGTGTGTTCTGCGGTTTGTTCAGCGGTCTGGTGTCTTCGCTGCCGATCATCTTTATGGAGCGCAGATTCACCAAGGCTGGTGCCTGCTGGATATCAGCGACATCGATCGGTTTGTCGATAACCATGCTCGGTGCTGTCGTATTCGCAATAATAGGAGACTTCACCAGTTCCCTCGTCTTATTGCCGACCGGAGTAATGCGGTTTTTCTGGTGGCTGTTTCTGTCGGTGTGCCTTGCCGCCAGTTTCGGTGTTCTGCATAACAGCTTCAAAATCATGTGTCGCACCCTGATGGGGCTGACGCCGGCTTTCATTATCGCCGGGGCGTCAATCGACCGCTTCATTCACCATCATCTGCTTCTGTCATTTTTGTTTCTCGGTTCGATGATTGGTTTTGGTTTCGCTCTGGCCTGGGAACTACTCAAGGAAAGCTGGCTCGATGAAGAACGCGGCCGTTTTGTCACATTCCGTTACTACATCGACGGTTCTGAATTCCTTGCCGGAGCCGCCGATGAGTGCGATCTGACGCTGCCAGAAGGCCCGCAGCATCTGTTTGCGATAAACGAAAAAGATGGAATTCACGTGCTCGAAGTTCTCGAAGACGAGCACCTGGTGAAAATTAATCGCACGGCCCTGCGTTACCGCACTCTGGTTGATGGTGATACCATAAGTGTTGGCGGTCGTGTTTTTGTTTACCATTCCCGTCTGGCGCGAACGCGAGACGTGCTGCCGGAAGCAGTTGCCTGAACTGATCTAAAAAGCGGACTGGGGTGCCTTAACCGGGTCGGGCCTTTTTTCGTCCATTATCAGCGACATGATCCAGTCAAGGCATTCAAGGGTCATGATCAGCCCTTTTTTTACATTCAGCCTGATGCTGCCTTTTTTGCCGACATTGATGGTGAGCGGGCCAAGCGGTGTGTCAATAAGACCGGCAACAGATTCTATGCCATGGTTGCGCGGGTCGACGATGTTATACTCGGTATAGCTTTCCATGTGGCCGGCCAGTCGTGCGCGTCTGACTTCCTTTTCCTTCGGGTTGGTGACGACTATCGTTTTTATTCGTGTCATGCGTTCCTGCAGCATGCTCAGATGGTTGAACTCAAACTCGATGAGATCGACATGCACGCCGGTAACTGCGGCCATCGCTGCGCCCAGCAGTTTCTGCGGCCCGGGTTTGCCAAAAGAATACATGCCCTTTTCGCTGATGATGAACTCGCAGCTTTCGATGCGCTTGAAAAGAGTTTTGGTAGTGATTCCCTCGACGAGATGCTCGATTTCAAAAGGCACTACTACCGAATAAAATCCGCGCATAACCGAGTTCTCGCAGTCGCAGTCATGAAAACCCGGCATTTCACTGTCGAGTTCGAACTGATCTCCATTCTGCATCACCTGGTTGAAGGTCGCCGTAACGTCTTCGAACCTGGTTCCCCAGCATTTGAGTGAAATTGACGAGCCGGTAATTTCGATTTCGTTAATCAGCATTTTTATCCCTCCGGTTGTGCAGTTGAAGTTGTATTTTAATGCAGCACGCTCGACAATACAATATTTTTGGCAGTCTCGGGTTTTACATTTGCCGGCTGCTATGGTACAGTTGGGCGACGTCAGACAGGGAGGGAGTGATTGCATGCACAAAATTTCCAGGCAGATTCTGCTGCTGGCGACTATTGTCGTCTTTGCCGCAGTTCATATGGCCGGAGCGCAGAGTCCCGGCACGGTCGCAGATCCACTGATTTCCAGGAGTTTTGTCGATCATTTTCTCAAATTCCGTTCGATCATGCTGCCGGCTGATTCTACGGTGAACCCGCAGCCGGGTACTATGCTGATCGTACGCTCAGGTCAGCTCAGACTCGAAGCGCCGAAGGGAAAGACCGTCATCGATCTGACTGCCGGCCGCGAGATTGCAGGCGGCAACGATCTGCCGCATAACCACCTGATAATTGTTCCGGATACCGGCGAGTATGTTCTTAAGGCGCGCAAAGCGACCATGCTGCTGGCGTCGCATCTCATGGAAGAGAAAGAACTCTGATCGATGAGATTTTTTCGTAAGATTCCGGCGTTCTGGTTGATTCTGCTGCCGCTGCTGATTCCGGGCATGCTGGTGGCGGTATGGCGCTGTCTCTTTCGTAATGTCGCCGAACAACAGAACATTTATGTCGAAACTGTCGTCGACTTCGAAGAAATTCGCCAGCTGGCACGTGAAGAAGGCTGGGTGCTGCGCGAACTTTTCGCGGCCCTGCGTGCCAATGGGGCCAGTTCAGTGGCAGTATCCGAAGACACACTCGCTTCGCTGGAGTCAGAAGGCCGTATCACGGTAATGAACAGCAAGGAGATTCGTAAACTCTCGCTCGACGAAGGTCTGGAACAGGATCTTCCGGCCGGAGCCCGTTCGCCGGGTGCCTTGTGGGTGCATTCAGAAGACACTGCGTTGCTTGACCGCATCGAACAGCACCTTTCCTGGAAACTCGCTGCCGATAAACTCATGCGGATTCATCGTAACCTGCTCATCATCAGCAAATCGAGCCAGGGTTTTCGCGAACGGGTGGGCCTGGGTTTCTCTTCTGAATATTTTCAGATGGCGCATGAGGCTGGGCTTGGCCTGGTTGTGCGCGTATTCAATTACCCTGGCCTCACTGCCGATGCCGCTGCCAGTATTATCAATTCGATTCCTTCGCCGGCCTCAGTCTCGGCATTGCTTTTTGCCGAAGAAGAGATGCTTGGTGTGCGCGGCGAACTCAAGCCGATTATCGAGCAGTTTCGCAACCGCTCTTACCGTATCGGCTGGGTCGAATTCAACATTCAGGAAGGTATCGAGGCCTATCTCAAAGGTCTGGCGGCAACCCGGCCATTCGTGCGCGTTCACAGCATAACCCGCAAGGAAGTTGATCAGGTCTATAACGTACGTCGTTCGGTCGCCCGCTGGGTGCGCGCGGTCAAGGACAGAAGCATGAAAATGCTTTATATCAGGTGCTTTTTTCAAGATGACAAAAAGTTTATAGAGAATCTGGTCAGGTTCAATCTTGATTATGTTTTCCAGACTGCTAAGGCTCTTGAAGCCTCCGGTTACCGGATTGCCCATAATGAAAGTCAGCGCATGCATGATCCCCGTCACATGGTTGGCCGCATGAGTTCCTTTGAAATGTTGGCCATAGGACTTTCGCTGCTGCTCAGTCTGTTGATTCTTCTTCGCATCAGCTTTTTTCCAGATCTCGACGAACGCTGGTGCTTTGTTGCTTTTGCCTCTGCCATCGCAGGCTTCTTTCTGCTGCCGGCACAGTTTTTTATTGCTATAACCGGATTGATAGGTGCAGTTTCCTGTTCATGCGCCGGCATCATCTGGGCCATGCAGAGCCTGCGTGATCCCGAAAGCCGCTCGTTCTGGCAGATTATTCCCGGATTTGTCTGCCGCCAGCTATTGCCTTCTCTTCTGGGAGGCGTGCTGATTGCCGGCATTTATTCAGAGGTCGAGTATCTGCTGCGCTTTGAGCAGTTTCGCGGCATCAAGCTGGCCTTCATTCTGCCGCTGCTGTTCGCCGGGTTATGGTCTCTGCGCGCTTATGGCCGTGGAATTCTGACTCTGCTGCACCGGCCGGTCAACCCGATCGGGGTATTCATGCTTTCTGCTCTGGCGGCGGGTACAATTCTTTATCTGCTGCGCTCCGGCAATGTAACTTTTCTCAAGCCTTCTGAGATCGAAGACATGTTTCGCACATTTCTTGAGAATACACTGGTGGCGAGGCCCCGTAATAAAGAGTTTCTCATCGGATATCCGGCAGCTCTTCTTTTCTTGTTTTTCTATCTGCGCCGTAATTTCACCATTCTTCCGGTTTTTGCAGTTTTTATGCAGATGGGTCAGGTATCGGTCGTTAATTCAATGTGTCATTTCCATACCCCGCTGCAGTTGAGTCTGCTGAGAATTTTTAACGGCTTCTGGCTTGGCGTCGCGCTTGGGCTGGTCGCAGTTCTTCTGCTGGCTGTAGGCAGACTGCTGGCCATGCCTGGGTCTGAAAAGCAGAAAAGTGTGCTGCTTATCGGTTATTTCGGCTTCGGTAATCTTGGTGACGAGTTGCTATGGAAGACTTTCACCCATCGCTTTCTCGAAGATTTCACTGATTATCGTATCGTGCTTCTGCACAGCGGTCGCAATATTCCGCCAGATAACGCACGTCTTTCCATTGTCAGACGCCGCGCTCCGCTGCAGATTCTTGAAGAGATTCTGACCTGTGAGGCGGTTGTAATACCAGGCGGCGGCCTGTTGCAGTCTTCGACCAGCCTGCGCAGTCTCGTTTACTACCTGGCTCTGCTGACGCTCGCACGTCTCGCCGGTGCCCGTGTCATTCTGCCAGCCCAGGGTCTGGGCCCCTTTAAACAGGAGGGCAGGTTTGCCGGTGCCGTTAACAGATGGCTTGCCGGCGAACTTGAACAGGCAGAGTATATCAGCCTGCGCGATGCCGAATCGGCCACAGTTCTCGCAGAAATAAGCGGAATCAGTGACGCGCCGGTGACTGCCGACCTGGCATTCTTGAGCGATGCACCCCTGCTGGCAAAAGCGGCAAAAGGCATTGAACTGCCAAAAGTATATGCGATTCTGCGTGGAACTGTTTCTGGTGCCGATCGGATTGCAGAAGACCTCGTCAGCATGCATGATGAATTCGAGAACTTTGAGCTTTGTCCCGCCGCTCTGCAACCTGGCGAAGACGATAAGCTGTGGCGGCAGGCCGAATGGTCTGGCAAAGTTTTTTGCACTGCCAATCCTGAGAATCTGCTCGCTGATGCTGAACTGGTCGTCTCGATGCGTTTGCATGGCTGTATCCTCGCCACTTTAGCCGGTATTCCATGGGTCGGACTTGCTTATGATCCCAAAGTGAGTTCGTTTGCCCGTGCCTGCCGCTGGAAATTCTGCGCTACGCCTGCTGATGCCGGCAAAGAATGGCTGGTGGCGGCCATCAATCAGCTGCTCTCCAGAAAAGCGGAGTATGTGGACCGGCTAAATCGTATCACCGGCGAAAACCGTCGCAAAGCCGAAGAAGATTATAACCGGGTCAAAAAACTCTTCACCGCCTGACATAAAATAAAACCGCCGGAGCCTGTGTTGGCCCCGGCGGTATTATAATTTAGTTTAGTAGCGGTAATGATCGGGTTTATAGGGGCCTTCTAACGGCACGCCAATGTAATCGGCCTGCTGAGGAGAAAGCTTGGTCAGTTTGACACCGATCTTTTCGAGGTGCAGTCTGGCGACTTCTTCGTCGAGCTTTTTCGACAGTGTGTAAACACCGATCTGGCGCTTGCTGCTCCACAGGTCGAGCTGGGCCAGGGTCTGGTTGGTGAAAGAGTTGCTCATGACGAAGCTGGGGTGGCCGGTGGCGCAGCCGAGGTTGACCAGGCGGCCTTCAGCCAGAATGTAGATCATTTTGCCGTCTTTGTAGGAATAGCGATCGACCTGCGGCTTGATGTTGGTCTTTTTGATTCCCGGCCAGGCTTCGATTTTTGCCATCTGAATTTCGTTGTCGAAATGGCCGATGTTGCAGACGATGGCCTGGTCCTTCATTTTGGAGCAGTGCTCGGCTGTGATAACGTCGAGATTGCCGGTGGTGGTGATATAAATGTCGCCGGTGCCAAGAGTGTCTTCAACGGTCTTTACTTCGAAGCCTTCCATGGCGGCCTGCAGTGCGCAGATCGGGTCGATTTCGGTAACTATGACGCGGGCGCCGAAATTACGCATGCTCTGGGCGCAACCCTTGCCGACATCGCCGTAACCGCATACAACCGCGACTTTGCCGGCGACCATGACGTCGGTGGCACGTTTGATGCCGTCAGCAAGACTTTCGCGGCAGCCATAAAGATTGTCGAATTTTGACTTTGTTACAGAATCGTTGACGTTGATGGCGGGGAAGAGCAGGCTCTTGTTTTCCATCATCTTGTAGAGGCGATGTACACCGGTAGTGGTTTCTTCGCTGACGCCCCTGATTTTCTTTGCCATTTCAGTCCATTTATTGGGCTCGGCTTTCAGAGTTTTCTTCAGGAAAGCAACGAGTTGTGCTTCGTCTTCGCCGTGTGTTTCGCGGTCGAGAGCTTTTGCGTTCTTTTCGGCCTCAACGCCGAGGTGAACCATCAGGGTTGCGTCTCCACCGTCATCGACGATGAGGTCGGGACCTTTACCATCCGGCCAGGTAATGGCTTCATTGGTGCACCACCAATATTCCTTGAGGGTTTCGCCCTTCCAGGCGAATACCGGAATTCCGCGTTTGGCAATGGCTGCCGCTGCGTGATCCTGGGTCGAAAAAATATTGCAGCTGGCCCATCTGACATCGGCGCCAAGCTCAGCGAGAGTTTCGATGAGAACCGCGGTCTGTATTGTCATGTGCAGAGAACCCATGATGCGGGCGCCGCGCAGAGGTTTCTTTTTGCCGTATTTTTCGCGAAGTGACATCAGGCCGGGCATTTCGTGTTCGGCGATTTCTATTTCCTTGCGGCCATGCTGCCACTGTTCGATATCTTTAACCTTATAGGGCAGGCGGTTGGTGTTGTTCATGGTTTCTTTCTCCATGGCGGTCTGATTCATTTGAAACTCCTTAAAGTGCGTTCTCATAAGTAGAACTTCTAATCAACAGGGCTCAATTATCGCACTGCCGGAAAGAAATGTCAATTCTGCCGTCAACCTCGACCTGCAGCCGGTTCGGCCGGCCAAAAGCCTTTGTCAGAAGGCTTGTCGGTGCTGTCTGCCAGCTGAAAGGTTGCACCGTTTTGTTGGCGGGGTTACAATAAAAGTACAGGTCTTACTTGGGAGAAACAAAATGTCGGACAGCAACGGTGGTTCTTTTTCCTTCGGATTGGTCAGATTGGCGATCTTTTTGGTATTGCTGATCATCTCGGCACCTTTCCTGGCGATTGGTTATTATAAGAACAGCAATATTAAGAGTTCGATGGATAACGGGCTCAAACTGATGCAGTCAAGCAAATATGTCGAGGCACAGGGAAAGTTTGAAGATGCCGCCGACAGCATGGGTGTGCTCTATGACTGTTATGTGACAGTTCTGCCTATCGTTGGCGGTACTTACTACGACAAGAAGTATATTTTCGGTCTGCGCGGTGTGGCCCGGGCGCTTGCCATAGGTGAAAAAATGGGCGGCGGCAATTTTAAAGTAGTCGAAGACATTGAAGAGGCTGAGCGCGATATTTCGACGCGTGGCAAGTTTCCGGCAGACGCTGCAATACTTCAGGAACTCGGGGAGGTTTCACTCCGGTCCTATCGGGTGCTGCTTCTGGTCCATGCCGACTGTGAAAAGGGCGACCATCAGAAGGCATTAAACGAACTGAAAAGCATGATAGAAAACAACAAATACGTTGGCTATGATATTGTCGCCATGCCGGTATGTTATCTGCTGCACCAGATTGCGATCAATCTGAAAACCGCTGATTCAATAGATACTGCGAAAAATTTTATAAAAGCAATGAAGGGCATCCATGATCATCCGCTGTTTGCACAATTTGCGCTTGCGATAGATCCTCTTGTCGCGCCATCTTCGCAGCCTCGGGTTGCATCGACTGCTCCACAAAGCTTGAAGGAAAAATATCTGTCAGGTCTTTCCCACGCCAAGCGAAAAGATTTCACAAAAGCCATGCCGATTCTTGAAGACTGTCATGCCAGTGAGCCGCGTAACAACACGATCGCATACACTCTGGCACTGGTCAAGCGCCAGATGGGGCAGAATGATGAGGCCCGCAAACTCTGTGAAGAAATACTGGCGCGCAATCCCGGTGACGAAAAGGCCGGCAAACTGCTGGCGGCTCTTAACAAATAAGTCTGTTCAGAATTCAAAAAATACCGGGATAATCTCCCGGTTTTTTTTGCGACCACTTTTTCTGCTTCTGCTGCAGGTGTATAATAGGCAGAGTTTGTTTCGGGCTGCTGGTTGAAATCGCAGCGTAGTTATTCAAGTTCTTTCTGGAGAAAATATGCGCAAGTTGATTTTCGTCGTTTTTGCCGGGTTGCTTCTGCTTTTGCCTGATGCTGTATGGGCAGGAGCTTACGAACAGCTGTTGAGTATTTCGGGCGGTTCGGCCAGCGTACCTGATGTGCCTGACCCGACACCAGTCGAACCTTACAATAATTCGAATTCAAACTCGAACTATCAGCAGCCGTCTTATAATTACGTCGATCCCGCCGAACAACAACGTCGTGAGGAACGGCGCCGGCAGCGTCAGAAAGCGCGCGAACGCCGTGCGCGCGAAGCCCGTGACCGGCGTGAGGATCGCGAGTGGGAAAAAGAAAAAAAAGAACGCAACGAATACGAAGCCAAACGCCAGATAGTTCTCAAACAGCTGCCGCCAAAATGGCAGCTCAAGTCGAGTTCCAAAAAGAATCCGGCAACTGGCAAAGTGCCGCCTCTCAGCGGCTTGAGCTCGATTACCAGTATGCAGAAACAGATCGACGCTATGCAGAGCAAGGGTGGTCTAGATGCCAGGCAACAGGCCGAACTGGCAGAGCTCGACCGCAGAATATTCGATCTCTGGGCGCAGATGGTAGGTGCTGAAGACACCCCTGAGCGTGTCCGTAAGGTGCTCAGACTGCCACTGGGATTTGCTGAGGCGAAGGATACCCCCAGGCTGAGCCAGGAGAAGTTGCGTGATCTGCTGCAGGCTCCTGTAACCGGTGATACTGCTGAATTCACCAGAGATCTCGTTCCGGTTCGTAATGGTATGGTAAATTTTGCCGGCGACTACCTGCAGAACATAATTGCAAACGCCCCGGCCGAAGTGTTCGAAGCTGCCACTGATGCCGAAATGGGCGCGTTGATGAAAGACGGGGTAGCCCTGGCAAAGGTAACCATGGCATTTCGTGATATGTCAAAGGGCATCGCTGCCCTGGCCGATTTTGCCGTCGGCCGCATCGCTATTCCGCAGGCTGCGATTGCCGAAGCCGGGCGCAAGATCTATACCAATATCGCTTTTGAATCGCTCAACAACTTTATGGATAAAGCAAGTTCAGCAGTCGGTATGAATCATGACCGCGCCGCTTTCTGGCAGAATCTGAAGGAAGATGCGACCACCGGCCAGCGTTCTTTTATTGAATGGATGGGAGCCAGATGATGAATAAACTTCTGTTTGCAGTATTGCTGATTTTGTCTTTCGTTCCGGTAATGGCGCAGAGCATGGATATGCTGCCCGAAACCACTTTGATGTTGCCGATCGCACAGGGCTTGAATACGCGCTGGGTAATTCCGCCGGCCGGCTCTGCTTTTGCCGACCGTTATCGCGATATGCGCATGAGCTTTACTGTCGATACCGATGGCCATGTCTGGATGGGTTTTGCCGATGGCAGCGTGCTTTGTCCGCAAAAAGAATACAGTTTCAAACTTCCCGAGACCTTCTGGGACTTCGTCTGCCTCGACAATGGTATCATGCTGTTTGCGACAACTTCACGTCTGGCGCTTCTCAACGTAGTGTCCGGCCCGAGCGGTCAGCAGCCCACGGTCAGCCTGCAGCCGATTGCCATGCTGCCGCCTGACTGCAATCGCATGTTCAAGGGTGCAGACAACTGCCTGTACTTCATCTGTGGCAGGGAAAATGCCGAGAACAGCGTGTGGTTATTCAAACCCCGTGCTTACAAGGGTGCCCGTGGTATGCCTGAATTTCAGAAGGTTTTTGTCTCCGAGGTTCCTGTAAATGCTGTTGCCGGCGATGGTGTAAACACCTGGGTGGCAATTGGCAGGCTTGTAGTCAGAATTGACGAGCAGAAGGGTCTGCATCGTTATTATCAGCACCCGCATCAGGCTGTCGTCGATCTTGAATACTCACCTGCCGGTGGCCTGTTTTACAGCACGCCGTTTGCGGCCGGTTATCTCGGCAACAACGGGGCAATCGAAATGCTCAACGCACGTGCCCCTGAGGTTGCGTGCCAGGGCAACAGTCTTTACATGATGTTTTCACGCGATTACGGCGTGCTTGCCGTAGATGGTATCACTCTGTTGCCCGCTTACGACCAGCCGCTGGCCGGTATCAAAAAAGTCCGCGCTTTAAAATACGATCAGTAAGATAGTTTTTTGCTGACAGCTCCGCCTCTGGTATACTGGGGGCGGAGTTTTTTATATCTATGAGCAGATGGTGCAAAGATGGGTGAGCAGATACAGGCGAAACGTATGCCGGCCCGCCTCGATTTAAACGAGTGGATTCAGCTTTCGCTCGATTCTGCTGACGAAACCGACCGGCAGATCGCTCTCGAGGAACTGGTAACCACCGGTGTGCCTCCCTATCTGCAGGCAAAACTGCGCGAAATTTCGGCGCGTGACGCGTCACCGGGTTGCCGCCAACTGGCGGCCTGGATTGAAAATCTCGATCGTCTGAAGGCTGAATTGAAGCCGCAGATGAAGGGGCTCGATCTGACCCCTGCCGCGATCGGAAATCTGCTTGAGAACGATGAGCCCGGCCGTGCCTCGGTGATTATTCAGCTGTTGCGAAAGGCACCCTCAGAAGCGGCGTTGCAGCAATGGCGAGAACACCTGGCGACCGAAAAAAATCCCCGTCTTCTCGAAATTGGTCTGACCATTCTTGGCAAGTTTGGCGTGGCCGCGGATGCAGATTTTGCTACCATGTTGCTGCTGGAAACCGATATTGAGGTAGTCTGCGCTGCGCTGTCTCTGTTGCACCAGCGCGACGAAAGTGCTTTTAAACGACAGGTGCGAACGGGCCTGACCTCGCGTTCGTTTCGGGTGCAACTGCACGCTGTTCATCTGTTGCGCCTGGTCGACAGTAACGAGGCCCTCAAATACATCAAGGCATTTCTTTTTCATAAAAACCAGCTGATCCGTCAGCGCGCACTGCGTGAGCTTATGCTCATCGACTTTGCCAGAGTCGAAAACCTTTTTCTGCAGTATCTTGGTACCGAAATTCAGCCTCTGCTGCTGGTAAAAGCGGGTTTTGTCGCAGCCTTCAACCCGTCGCGTGAGTTTCCGATGAAGATCTACGACATCATGCTGCTGGCCAAAGATCAAAAGAAACACATCATGCAGCTGATTCTCCGCCAGAGCGTCGAGGCGGTGCAGGCAGCCGGCCTGCTTGACCAGCCTCTGGAAGCTTACATGGCCGATCTTAAAAAACAGATCGACCGGCGTCGTGCCGAAATAATTATCAGATGCGCAGTAGCAGAACTTGCCAGCCCACGTCGCGAACTGCGTGCTGCCGCCATCGATCGTCTCAGCCC
Organism: uncultured bacterium; assembly: GCA_964569565.1. Taxonomy (GTDB): domain Bacteria; phylum Muiribacteriota; class Ozemobacteria; order Ozemobacterales; family Ozemobacteraceae; genus Rifleibacterium. Next base: position 22,593 of record CAZMWO010000006.1, read on the forward strand.
CTATGCTGCCTATCCTTCCATCATTCAGGCCCTCAAAAAGCATCTTGACGTCGAAAGTGATGCCGAACTTAAAAAGAACATCAGCCTGCTGCTTGAACCGGCACCATTGCCGGCTTCACCCCCGCAAACTCCATCACCGGCAAGAAGCGTCGAAGAACCGCTGGCGTTTCCCGGGCCATTGAGTTTCGTCAGTCTCCCGCTGATGGACCAGCGCAGGCTGTTGAAAGGTATTAGCGACAATACCGGTTTTCTGGCAGCCCGCCGCACGTTATTCGACCTGCTCAATTCCGATATCAAAAAGAGTCTGATTCTTGACATACTCAAGGTTATCTATGAGTTCGGCAGCCGTATCGACGTGCCGGCAATACTGCCGCTGCTCGGTAATTCTGAACCGCCGGTGATGGCGATGGCGGTCAAGACTCTCGGTAAGCTCGATATTGACTCGATTCTGCCAACGCTCAACCGTTTCCTTGCCGATGATGACCCACGCATTAAGGCGTCTGCCCTCGAAGTATATTTGGTCGCCGACAAGGAAGGCGCAGTTCAGTATCTTTCGTCTATGTTGCGGTCGGCAACGGCAGATACCCGCCGGATCGGCCTTTCTCTGCTGCCACAGCTCGATTATCCTTCGGCTGAGCCCCTGTTGTTGCGCATGCTCAAGTATGAGGGCAACGAAGAACTTATCGTTCAGGCTTCTTATATGGTAGCAGCCAACCCTACCAGAGACGGTCTCGAGCTTCTATTCGCCAATACGCACGACAAGCTTGGTGAGTTGAAACCCGGCCATGAGGAAATCTGGCAGCTGGCCATGATATCGGCCGAAAGCGTGTTTAACCTGCCGGCAGTAGAAATCGAGGCCGGCTGCTGGGAAGCCTATAAGGTGGAGCATGCCGAGCCTTCTTCTGAAAAGTCGGCCTATGCCTACGATTCTGTGGTTGGTGAAGGTGATGACGAATTGCCGCCACCGCCTCCATCTGACGGCGATGAACATACCCCGGTCGAGCAGTTGTTTTTGCACCTTTACGAGTTCAAATGGCATTACATTGTCGGGGTGATAGTGGTTATACCCCTTATGTTCAGCCTTTTTGGCGGCAGTGAACCTGAATACAAAGGTCGCCGCGGCGGCATGAGTGAACAGGGCGCCAAAGTCAGCTTTTTACCGACCGAGCAGAAATCGACCAGTGCTACTCAGGTTGGTTCTGATGACTGGCAGGGGCATCTCAAAACAGGTGCACGCGAGGTTCTTGGTGGTAAGGCTTATGCCCAGGCTCTCAGCAATGCCCGCCAGGAGGTCGACAAGATCAGATATGATAACGAAAAGGCATATCGACAGAGTCTGATTGACAAGGCCAATGACCCTGCCCAACCTGAAGAAGTCCGTCAGATGGCTGCTGCATATTCTCATCCGGGCTTTGCGCGGGCAATCGATGCTTACGATCTGAAAAATATGTCTGAAGCCGAAGTCTACTTTGAGCAATGCATAGAAGATTCGCAGCTCAACAGTGTCGGTAAGTGCCTGGCGCTGACAAAGCTGGGTGAAATAGCGCAGGCTAAGGGTGATCGCGCCTCATGGATTAAATGGCAGGATCGCCTGCTCAAAGAACTCAAGAACGTCCCGGAATACAAGGATCTTGCCGCCTTTCAGGATTTCGGCCGCTACTTTTCATCGGTCATGGATGTCAGCAACCAGTTGTCAGTCGATGATACCGGTGCCAACGAGATTGTCGAAGGTCTTAAGGCCCAGGGGGAGAGTGATGCCGAAGCCCGCGAAAATCTTGAGATACTTAAAGGCATGGACGGACAGTTTCAAAAGATGTTTTCTGGGCAGCCATAGATAAGACCTGACGAGGGTGTACCCTGCGCGTTGTGCGTGTGTTAACTATGGAGTATAATTAAAAGGGGAATCAGCATGATTTCGGAGGAATTGACAGTGCAACAACGCTATAAACGCAAGAGTGGGTCTGCATACCTGATGGCACTCGGCGTTCTATCTGTTCTGGTTCTGGTCGGCATAGCCATTTCACGTATGTCCGTTTCCGGGCGTTGGAGTACAGTCTTTTCGAGT
>CAZMWO010000007.1:0-23645 GCA_964569565.1 uncultured bacterium
AAAGCCATAGCTATTTACCATAGCCTGCGCCTGGTGAGAGTTGTAGCGTTGAGACCCTGTCGAGAGCACGGGTAAGCAAGGCATATCTTGTTGCTGCAAATCTACGCAATATAGGCAATCTCACTTAAGCTGAATCTTTACATTGCGAGGTGGTCGGTAAAAATTTGTTCTTATTAAATCAGTCGAAACTGTCGATAGAGGAACTGAGCATTCATATTCCCCAAGGAAAAAGATAAGAAAAGAATGAGGCAAACAAAGAATAATAGCGTATTTTCCCTGCTCGCGGGGTTACTGGTAACGCTTCTGTGCCTTGCGCTGCCCGCTGCCACCCTGGCACAATCAGCTGCTTTTCAGGATCTGCCACGCGACCACTGGGCATTTTCCGACGTTGAGTTTCTTATCAGCCAGGGCTATATGGAAGGCTACCCCGACGGCACTTTTAAAGGCCGCAAAGTCACCACCCGCTACGATGTCGCTCTTATTCTTGCGCGCATTCTTAAACGCATGGAAGAGAAAAAAGCGAATATCGACGCGGCCAGCGAAGAAGAGCGCGCCGCTCTTACCCGTCTTACCAAAGAATTCAGAGATGAACTCGGCCTGCTCGACGTGCGTGTCGATTCGCTCGAACGCCGCATGGTAGATAGTGAGAACAAGGTAAAAGAAATCGAAGGCATGCTGCCCAAAGTAAAGATGGCCGGTTTCTACCGGGCCCGCGCCCAGTATATCATCGATCCCGAGACTGCTGGCAGAAATGTCGCTGGCGATGAATACTCATTTACCGATCCCGGCCTGGTAACCTTTTATCAGGAAGTATACCTCAGTTTCGTTGGCAAGCCTCTTGGAGAAAGAATCGAGACCTTTTACGAACTTTATGGCTTCATTCAGGGCAAGACCTGGAACAAGGTCGTCTACAGCCAGTCAGGCACCCCGAACCCGTTCGACAACATCGATGATTACGTCAGCAGAGTTCAAAATGACAGAATTCTGCTTTCGAACCGCATGCATATTCTCAGCAACGCGAAGTCGATGAAAGTCAGGGTATTTTCAAGTGAAGGTGCCAGCGGTATCGATGATCCAATGAACATTCTGACCGAAGACACTGATGTGGTGGATCCTTACCAGGGCATCGAAGTTTCTGGTTCTGAAAGCGGCGTTTCGTATCAGGGCTCGGTGCTTAAAACCGATCTCAATCGTGGCTACACTGATAGCACTGATATGGTGACCGGGCGACTTGTCTGGAAACTGCCCGAAAAATTCAGCGAAGACAACTTTTCTGTCGGCACCTCCTATGCCGAAAAGATTCTTGATTATAAGACAGTTGGCAATTCAAATACTGTGCGTGGTTTCGACGTAAACTACTCGACCGACCGGGCCGGCAAAATTCAGGCTACCGCCGAATTTTTGACCTCTGGTGCATATCTTTATGACGGCGGCGAGAAAAGATCGCGCAATATGCAAGATGAAGGTTCGCGCTTCGACATCACCGTTCAGAACGGCGGCCTGACCGGCACAGTCAAACACTATGACTTTGGCAGGTATTTCAGGGCCATGATGGCTCCGGCCTGGGCTTATGATATTGGAGATCTTAAAGATTATCCAAAAAGTCTGGATATAAAAGATTCTGACGGCAACTATGGTCGCCCTGACTTTGCCGGCGAAAAGCTGACCAGATTCGGTGTCAACTATGACTTTGGCAACAAACTGCTGGCGATAGCCAACAATCTGTCAGTCGAAGCCACCTACCTTTCTAAAACCTGGGAAACTGACCCTTTCAAAGAACATGAAACCGATGGCCACTCGGGTCGCAAGTTCACCTTTCAGCTGTTGTCGGACTTTACCGACAAGACTACTTTTAAATACGATTTCGTTCAGAAGTGGGATGCGTTTGAGGGTGAGCAGGGCGAAAAGTCGAATGCCGTTGAGTTGAATCTGCGCCTGAGCGATTCGGTCAGTGCCAAGGGCAAGATGCTGGTCTGGGGCGACCCTGACGATACTTTTGACGACAACGGCACAACTTATGACAACAACGAGCGGGTTGGTTATTTCGAAATCAACTCAGACATCAACCCGAGAGTCTATGCCAAAGGCAGCGTCGAACACCAGGTTGGCTGGGTAAGTTCGCCGCGCGAAAATATCAGGGTAGACTACATTGGCGAAGCGACCTACAATTTTACCCCGACAACCAGCCTTACCTGCGGTGTTCAGCATGTAGATTATGAAGACTCAGGTGATGGCAGTAAATCAAGTCTGGCTAATGCAATTCTGGCTGAGCTCAAAAAGAACTTCACCAACAAATTCAGAGGTCGCGCTTTTTATTCGCGAGGTGTCATTGACTTCAAAGATGGTAACAAAGACCCCATCGATCGCGAAAACATCTATGGCGAGCTGATCTACGATGTCAGCAGAAGTGCCACCGTCAGGTTAAAGTTCGGTTATGACTATCCGGATGAATGGCGTTGGGCCATCACCAGCACCGATAATGGCAGAGATTATATAGACGTTCACACTCAGAAGATGTTCATCTTCGAGGCCAGATCAAATTTTTAGGAATAGAATAATGAAAAAGGCGTTGCTGACAGTATTTCTTATTCTAACAGCGGTTTTTTCAAGCGGCTGTATTCAGGAATCACTGGTGATTCCGGTCGCTATCATAAAAGGAAAAGTCGTAGTGCCGCCGGGACAGATTTCGCGCGGCGTCAAGATTACCGTAGCCGGAACGTCACTGAATGCTTATGCAGATGACAAGGGCGAATACACGATTGAAGTGCGAAAATCCGGTCGTTATCTGCTTGTCGCTCGCGGCCGAAGCTTTGATGTCGGTTATACCTGGGTTGATGCAGAAACCGAGCAAACTGCGACCCCGCCAGACATTTCATTGTCGACCAAAATAGTTGGAGAAGCTCTCTGGATCGCTTCTATAGTTGATTTTCCGAAAGCTACCGGTTTTGAACTGAAGTCAATAAATCCTGTCTGGTCGCCTGATAAAGTCAAGATGTACGATGACGGCAGTCATGGCGATCTGCTGGCAAACGATGGTATTTACACCGTTCGGCTGACCAACCTCACCACCGGTTCGCAGCAGTATGTATTTGAATTCAGCAAGGCCGACGGCACCACCGAAACTCAGTCTGATCCGCATCAGGAATATACCAGAAACGGCAATTCCGAAATTTATATTCTCGAGTCAACCGTTAAGCTTGCACGTGGCATCGTTACCAGTGACCTTAACAGCGTTAACTATTCTGAAGTTAAACTTGCGACCAAAAAGGGCTCGCGCTCGATGTATCTCGACTCTGACGGCGGTTACAGCTTCGCAATGGAAGGAAACGGCCGAGAATATCTGGTGTTCCGCAGCTCTAACTTCCATATCAGAGCGGTTCCTATCGATCTTTCGACCGTCACTCTGTATGAAGTGCCGCCCACGACACTTTCAGCCAAAAGAGGCGGCGAACTCAAGGTCATTCTGGTCGCTTCCGACTTCGTCGATGTTACCAATCCGACTGTCGTCGGTTCGTTCAAGGGCTGGAGCAACCCGCAACAACTCTATGACGATGGCACCAACGGCGACGAAGTTGCCGGCGACGGTGTCTATACCCGCCTGTTCACCGGCATTGCACCGGGCTACTATCAGTATGCCTTCAACATCAACAGCGAAAATCAGGTCAAGGATCCCTACCAGGAATCCGGTGACGAGACCTATTCGATTATCGGGGTCAAGTGATGAAATCTGTCAGCACAAAAGCAGGAATTCTGGCAGCCATGCTGCTGCTTTTCTCTGCTGTCGGCGCCTATGCCCAGAATCAGACAGACCCGGTAAACTACTATTATCAGGAAGGCGCTTTGTTTGATATTGTCGATAACGTCGGTGATGACAAAGGCCCGGGCTACTACCAGTATCCCCTCGACAAGCGCATGCGCCGGGGAACTTTCGATCTCAAGCGTCTTACTGTTTATGAAGAAGGTGGCGTGCTGGTTTTCGAAATTCAGATGCGCAACTACATAATGCGCGACTGGCCGGATACCAGAAAAACCGAAGAACAGGGATTTGTCGCCAACATGTGGGATATTTATATCGATATCGACGGGCGCGAGCATTCTGGCTATCAGGAGGCTCTTACCGGGCGCGATCTGATGTTCGCCGGCAATATGGGCTGGGAAAAGATGATCATGATCACCCCGCTTTCTGAGATCGATGTGTTCAATATTCTGCGTGAAAAGACCGATGACCTCGAACTGCGTAATCGTATCGACGATATAGTTTACCCTGATTACATAAGGGTTCAGCGTGACAAGATCATAATCAAGATCGCCAGAAGCAAGTTGCCTGGCATCTCAGAACGGTCTGGTTATCAGTGCCTGGTCATGGGATATAAGCAGATTGTGTCGCCGAACCGGTTGCTCAATCGCGATGTCAGAGCATTTCCAACTCAGGATGACTTCGGTGGCGGCCATGACACTTATGGTGATCCGCCGGTCATGGATATTATCGTGCCGGAAGGCGCAGAGCAGTATCAGATTCTGCGGGATTTCAGATCTGAGCCTTATCGCGAAAACATCAGATATGCCGCGGTGCCCTTTGTCTATCGTGATGGCAGAAGTCTGCCGCCGCCGCTCACAGTGCCGGTAAAAGAACCGGCCAATGCAACCGGTATCAACATTCCACCGCCGAACATCGTGCCGCCGGCACCCGCAAAGCCTGCCAGACCAGCCCAGGTTATCAAACAGCCGGCAGCAGGTTCTCAGGGTTCGACCGGTTTTGTTCCGCTCAAGCCTTCGGCTGCGCCAAAGGCAGAGACCGGCTTTAAGCCGATTCCCAAGGCTCCTGATGGCTTCATTCCGGTAAAGAAGAAAGACAAACCATGATTACAGGCAAAAAGTTCAGGCAAATCTCATATTTTAACGGCGAAATGACGATTAACATTAAAGCACACAAATCAGTTTCAGTTTCCTCAAGGAGGGCACGCCCATGATTCGACAGAAATTATCTACAACAGCAGGTGTAATGCTGCTGCTATGCCTGTTTATTGTCGTTTCGACCAGTGATGTCTGCGCGCAGTCTGCGCGTTCACGCGGCATGGGCGGTGCTTTTATCGGAATCTCCGATGACGAATCGGCTACTTTCTATAATCCGGCCGGGTTGTCGCAGATCCAGGGCCGCGAAGCCTCCCTGCAGGTCAAAGTCAACGAACGTGATGTCTTCGACTGGACAAGTGCTGCTTTTACTGGCCACATCTATGAAGATCACGTCGAAGACAAGTTTTCGATTACCGACTATCTCGAGCACAACATTCTTGAAGAGCCTGTGCCGAGGCGGCCCAAATACAGCTACGGTATCGCCTATACCGAAGACAATCGCTCAGAAGCTTTTGGCCAACTGGTTGGCGGCGAATATCTTGGCACCAGTCGCAAAACCAAAGATCTGCAGCTGGCGTTCGGCACCCGCTTCCCGATTGCCCGCCGTATGCTGGCCCGCGAACAGCTGTATGGTGGTATCAAGATCAGGCATTACAACCTCGACCGCTGGATTAAAAGCCTGCAGCAGCACAGCAAAAGAGACTCAACCTCACTCGGTATCGGTCTGATGTATCACTACAACGATCGCATTACCGGTGGTATTACCGTCGATAACCTGGTTGAAGACGTAAATGGCACTTACGACCGTCGCGATGGCGTCAGCCTTAATCTGGGCGCAGCCGTTAAAGTGACCAAGGGCACTATTATTGCAGCCGATGCCATTAACGTCACCAACACCGCCAGGGCGTTCGATCAGCAGTATCGCATCGGCGTCGAAAAGAAGTTTATCGAGAACGACCTGACCATGCGTATGGGCTCTCTCAACGGAACTCTGACTCTCGGCTTCGGAATGTATGTTCTTCCTCATATCAGGGTCGACTATTCATTCTATGATGGCGAAATAGTGCCTGAACACCATGTCGGAGCGCATGTGACTTTTGACTGATCGGAGAACGTTCTGATGAAACTCGCCATACGGCTGGCAATAATCTTAAGCCTGTTCACCGCCTGCAGTCTGCGGGCGGACTCTTTTATCGAGCCCGAAATTTTCATCAACCAGAAACTCGAAGTGTTCGGTCTTGCCGGCATTCCATGGGAAAGCGAATATTCGCACGACGAAGAACGTTCGCGGGCCTGGATGGATGCCCTGCATCATGCCTACGAAAAGGTGCTCAGTCTGCCCTTGATGGAAGGCAAGCTGGTGCGTCATGTCATGCAGACCAATGCAGCCCTTAAAGAGAGGCTTGGACTGGTGCTGATGTCAGCGCCAAAGTATTTTCAGCAGGCCGATGCCTCAGGCCTCATCCGCTGCCGGCTTGAACTGCCACTGACCGGCAAGTTGAGTGTCAGGTCGGCGCTGTATCTTGCGGCCATGCGCCCGCAACCGCTACAGCCATTGAGTTTTCTGGCTTCATGGAGCGCCGGACTCAAGATCGATGAAAAGGCGCCTGCGCCTGATTTTAAAAGAATCATCGTCGATGTGCGCGGCTCGTTGTTCGAACCTTCGCTTTTTCCAAGATTTTTTGACCAGACCGGCATGCTGATCTTTCAGGAAGCGATGATACCTTCCGGAGAACGCTTCAGCCGCCCGGCTGTGCGCTTTGAGTCTGACATAAGAAAAGCCCGTGCCGACCTTGAAGAAAAAGAGACCATGACGGCTGCTGCCCACGTAACTGCACTGTCGTCATGTGATATCAGCATCGATCATGCAGATACCGATGTTTTTGCAAGATTCTGTCGCGAACTGCTGCGTAACCCTCTTCAGGAACGCGAAATCGTGGTAGTGTTCAAACCACGCCCGTCGGGATCGCGCGGCAGACTCGGCAAAACCGAAACAAAACCCGAAACCGAAGAGAAAAGTCAGAAAAATCTGGAAAAATAACATAGCAGGAGGCATAAATGATGAAAACCGCACGCATTTTTATATTCATACTGGTGATTTGTTCGCTTGCCGGCGCCACCTGGGCTGCTGACGAATCTTCCCGCGATCTTGACAAGAAACTGAGCCGTCTCGAGCGCTACATTTATGGCGACGACCAGAGTGGCTCAAACGCAGATCGCCTGAGACAGATCGAAGAAGACCTGTTTGGGCGCAATACCGGGCGCAAGGAGGCCGAGAAGGCTGCATATCTGCATGACTTTATTTTCAAGGGCTCCCCGGCCAACCCGTCACTTGATATGAAGCTGAGTTTCCTTGAATGGCGACTGTTCAACCGCACTGGCGAAGGTAATCTTGAAACGCGACTTGCCGATATCGACCGACAGGTCAGCGGTCATGTTTCGATGGAACCTCTCGCTTTCAGGCTCGAACAGCAGATTCATCTGATTATCGAAAATGGCATGATTTCTCTGCATCAGGTAACGATTCCGCGCGGAACCGAAATCAAAATGCGTCTCAAAAAAGACATTTCGAGCCGCAGCGCAAAGAAGAACGATCTTATACCAATGGTACTGGCGCACGATGTGTTTATCGACAACAACATACTGGTAATGACCAACGGCGGCATAGTCACCTCGTCGGTTAAATCTGTCCGCCGAGGCGGGCGCTTCGGCCGTACAGGTTACGTAAATCTCGATGTTACCAAAATTGAAAGCATGGATTCGAGCGAGCTGCCGATCCAGATTGACGCGGCCGGTGAAAAATTCGACAAAAAGAAAATCGGCATGGCGGCCGGTGCTTCTACTCTTGGTTATCTCGTGCTTGGTCCGATCGGACTTGCCGGCGGCGCTTTCATCAAAGGCGGTGAAGTAGAAATACCCGCCGGAACCGAAATCAGCGTGCGCACCACCGAAGACTGCAAAGTCGTGGGTGTTCTGGTGAATCGCAAGTAAGCCGGCAACAGTTTACAGCTTAGACATCAGACCGGGCATTTTGCCCGGTCTGTCTTTTTAAAAGGCTTGTAGGCAGTAATTCGTTGTGTTACTCTTGCGGCATGTATCCATACCTGTTTAAAATCGGTCCGCTTACCATCGGCTCTTATGGCGTAATACTGGCTATTGCTTTTTTTTCTGCCTTTATGGTTATCAACTGGCAGTTCCGCAAGAACGGCTGCGACGAGGAGCTGGCCTGGGATCTGCATTTTCTCGCGATTTTTGGCGGCATGGTCGGTTCGCGCCTGATGCATATTATTGAGAACTTCCGCGAATTTATAAGCGACCCGATGGCGATGATTTTTACGACTACGGGCTTTTCAGTTCTGGGCGGATATGTTCTGGCACTGTTATTGTGCACCTTACGAGTGCGCTACGCCGGCCAGCCGTTCTTTAAAATCGCCGATCTCTATGTGCCAGGCATGGCGGTTGGTTATGCAATTGGTCGCCTCGGCTGCATAGCCGCCGGCGACGGTTGTTACGGTCTGCCCTGCAAACTGCCGTGGGCAATGAATTTTCCGGATGGCCTGGTCACGACTCTCAGCGAAAAGAATCACACGCTGGCGGCGACTTATCAGAGGCTGTTTCCCGGCGAACCGGTTCCGACTGATATTGGCGTGCATCCGACGCCTCTTTATGAATCGCTGTCGACTCTTGTTCTTCTGATGATTCTGCTCTTTACCGGCTGGCGCATTGGTAGTGGCCGCCGCTTTGCTTTTTTTCTCATCTGGTTCGGCGTTTCCCGCTTTCTGGTTGAGTTTATCAGGCTCAATCCGGTCGTATTGTGGGGGTTTTCTTCAAGTCAGCTGGTGTCGGTATTTTTCGTCACCGCAGGCGTGATAATCATGGCGGGTTCTAAATCAAGAATAGCCAGTATGCAGGAAATGAAACAACAGCCAACCGGAGATTGAAAACAATCTGTAACTGGTATATGCTGTTGCCGTAAAACTATAGGGAAAGGTTGCAAAATCAGTTTATGGCGCTGATTCTGGTCAAGGAAATTGTACAGGACCAGGGACTCATGGTCGTTGCCGGCAAAGAAGGGCTTGACCGCAAGGTTATCTCGTCAGAAGTCCATCGTCCCGGCCTTGAGCTGGCAGGCTTTTTTGAACATTTCGGCTATGAGCGCATTATTGTGCTCGGCCGCACCGAGCTGGCCTATCTCGGCGAGCAGACTGCCGAAACCCGTAAGGTCAGGTTGCGCCAGCTGCTGTTTTTCAATATCCCATGCATCATTATAACTGACGACCTGCTTGTTCTCGACGAGCTTATCGAGCTTTGCGACCAGAAAAAAATACCGCTGCTGCGCACACCAGCTCGTACCGGCGAGTTCATTTACCAGCTTTCCCGTTATCTGCACAACCGCTTTGCTCCACGCAAGAGCGTTCATGGCGTCTTTGTCGAAGTTTACGGCGTCGGCATTCTGATTATGGGTGCGTCGGGAATCGGCAAGAGTGAGTGCGCGCTCGAGCTGATCAAGCGCGGGCATCGACTGGTTGCAGATGATGCCGTCCAGCTCATGAAAATCAGCGATACCAAGGTGGTTGGCTCGCCTGATGAAATGATTCGTCATCACATGGAAATTCGCGGGCTCGGTATCATCGACATCCGTTCGTTGTTCGGCATCGCGGCTACAGCTGACGAAAAGCCGGTAGATATGGTTATCAACCTTGAAAAATGGGATGATCAGAAAGAATACGACCGGCTTGGCATTTTTCAACGCACGGTAAAGTTCCTCAAAGTCGAGGTTCCCAGCACGACAATACCTGTGCGTGAAGGGCGTAACCTTGCTGTAGTTATTGAAACCGCCGCCATGAATTTTTATCTGCGGCGAATGGGTGTACTTAGTGCCGAAAAATTCTCAAAACAGCTGCGTGCCAAGATGATCGGTGACTTTTAATGCTGCTGTCGTTAAGACGCAAGTTCAGCCATGAGATAAGGGCCCGTCGCTGGGTGGCGTTTCTGCTTCTCGGCCTGATCATGATGTGTTTCGGGTTCGTTTTTGTCGCCCTGTCAACCATAGTTCTGGCACCTGCCAGCATCGAAACCGTGCGAAGCTTTCATCCGGCCGGCCTTGCCCTTACCGGCCTGTCTTCCCTTCTGATCAGCATGTTCTGGCTGTTTAAGGGTTTCAAGACGGCCTTTCGTCTGCTCGACAGTCGTGACTACGGTCTTGCCACCCGTCTGCGTGAGTTTGTTTTTCAAAAATCGCAGGCTTCCGGCAAGCTGTTTTCGATGGTGGCGCTGGGTGGTGGCACCGGCTTGAGTTCTTTGTTGAAAGGTATCAAGGAACTTCCGGTAAATCTGACAGCCATTGTCACCGTCACCGATGACGGCGGTTCTTCAGGCCGCCTGCGCAAAGAACTGCAGATTCTGCCACCCGGCGACATCAGAAACTGTCTGGTCGCACTTTCAAGATCAGAGAGTCTTCTGTCGAGGCTTTTTCAATACCGCTTCGGCGAAGGCGGCGAAATCGAGGGACACAGTTTCGGTAACCTTTTTATCGCAGCCATGACCGGCGTAATTGGTGATTTTGGCAGCGCTGTGCGTGAAGCCAGCAATATTCTGGCGATCAAAGGGCATGTAATTCCGGTTACCAACGATAATGTGCAGCTGATGGCGCAGTTCGCCGACGGCAGCGAAGTTACCGGTGAAACTGCAATATGTGAAGTTCGCAAGCCGATCAGCCGCATCGATCTGGTGCCATCGTCGCCGCGCGCGAATCAGGAGGCGCTGAGCGCCATAGACGATGCCAATATGGTGGTGATGGGTCCGGGCAGTTTGTTCACCAGTATAATTCCTAACCTGCTGGTACCCGGGGTGGCTGAGCACATCAATAACAGTGATGCCAAGGTGGTTTATATCTGCAACGTCATGACGCAGCCCGGCGAGACCGACGGGTTCAATGCGGCTGACCACGTCAGTGCCATACTCGAAAAGACGCCGCTGCAGCGTATCGACATTGTTGTCGTCAATTCACGGCGCGCCGCACGCAGCCTCATGGAGCGATACGAAGCCAAGGGCCAGTTCTGGGTTGCGCCCACCGTAAAAAAGATCGAAGACCTCGGCATCAGGGTCGTTGCCGCCGACATGCTGCTGCAGGCTGACCTGCTGCGACATAACCCGACTTTGCTGGCAGCAATTCTAATAGGTCTCGTCAATGAAAATCTTGTTGAAGAAACAGCTCCCGAAGAATTGGAAGAAGAGGAAAGTTTTTTTGATGATTGAGTCTGGCGAATGAGTGATGCCGACTACAGCACCGGGCTTAAACGCGACATTTTTTCAATTGCGCGCCAGCAGTTGCCATGTTGCGTGCAGTCTTTTCTGGCCGGTCTGTTGCGAGGTTCTGCCCGGCAGCCAAAGATAAAAGTGCGCAGAACGCTGCATCGCCAGCTTCAGTCGTTGCTTTGTCGGGTTCTTCCGCCAGATGCGGCGCCAGGCAGTGGCGGCACCGAAATACTGCTCGACAACAACTTCGACCAGCTTGTTCTAAGGCAGAAGCTGGTCGAACGTATCAGGCGAACCGGCGATGCTGCTTCCGGCAAGCACTGCCAGAAGGCTTTTATGCAAGGGTTGTTTATCGCGCGTGGTTACATTCAAAATCCCGGCCGGGGCTATCATCTTGAATTCAGGTTGCCCGGACGCTGGCTGCCGGCTGTTTTTAAAACTGTCTGCCGGCAGTTGCGCTGCAGATTCGGCGAATACAGAACAGAATCGGGCGAGACCTGCTTTTATCTCAAAAGCATCCGCCGGATCATCAGGTTTCTGAATGTTCTCGGGCTTTTTGAAAAGTCACTCGAACTCTCTGATTTAAAGGCTACCCGTCGCCTGCTTTCAATGGTTAACCGTCAGGTTAATTTTGAAACAGCCAATATCAACCGCCTTATCGGTGCCGCCGAAGAGTCTATTACCCAGATCGAAGAGCTGCTGGCGCATGATGACCAGGAAATCTGGACAGAAAGCCTGCGTCAGCTTGCCATGATACGGCTGAAGTTTCCACATGACAGCCTTGAAGCTCTCGGGCGCCGCTTTGAACCACCTCTTAGCAAATCAGCGGTGAATCACCGGTTGCGTCGTATCAAAAGCCTGCATAGCAGACTGTTTGGCAAAACAGCTGAAGACAGCATGTGACCGACTAGTCACACTCCGGCAGGCGATACGCAAAAATCAGAAGTGCGACGAGATTAAGCGTCAGTGCAGTGCAGAGCAGTAAGAAACAGTTGCTCATGCCGATTGCCGGTAATAACCAGAGTCCGCTCAGCGCACCCGTAATAAGCGCGCCACCGTTGTCTGCCGAGATAAGCAGGCCGGCACTGTCGGCGGCTTGACGCCCGGAACTGCGCAGTATGCTGTCAGCCACCGGAAACTCAATGCCGTCGAGAAAGGCGATGAGAAAAATCATCAACCCGATCAGTGCTGCGAAGTGTTGCTGTGTCATGCTGACGAAATAGATGCAGAAGGCAGCAAACAAGATTTGCAGCAACTTTACCAGTTTGAGTCTTGTAATTGCGGTTCTGTGTAGTTGCACTTTGCCGAACAGCATGGCGCCGCTGGCCAGCCCCATCATATAAATACCGAAAAACAGTGCGGTCATCTGGTAGGCTGCGCCATAGCGGTTCTGGTAGAGCAGAATCAGGATAATTTCTGAAAGGATGCCGGTCGCGCCGCTTATTGCCACGCCGCCGGCAATGACCGTTTTAACCGCAGCCGGGGGGCTGATAAAAGCTGGCATTAGCATAAAAACAGAGGCGATTGCCAGAAACGTGGCAAGTATTTGCCAAAATGGTATCTGTTGCAGGTATGGCAGCCAGGTATCGAGAGTCGTGCCGCTGTAAATGTTCCATAATTCGATCTGCTGCATGAAACTGACCGGTCGCGCGTCAGTGTTCAACTCAACCTCTATCTCGCGTTTGAGCCACTCTTCGAGCTCTTTAACCCGATGTGGCATAAGCAGGTTATGAAAGCTCATCGGAAAAAATGTCGAAGTACTGATTTTGCGTCTGGCAAAGCGCTCGGCAAAGTCAGGTGGACCCTTTGGCAGCACCTGATCCGACTGACTGGCGAAGAAGGTGATTACCCCGCCGGGCATGGCCATACAGTGAGCAAATTCAAGCCTGAGTGCCTGCCAGGTCGAAATGATAAGCCTGCCCAGAGTCTGGTCAAGATAGTTTTCTGCCCCCTGCACCTGCAAAGAAATGACTCCTTCAGGCTCAAGCATCAGTTTGGCCGCTCTGAACGCTTCGCTGGTAAAAAGCCGGTTGCCGGCCAGAGTTACCGGTGAAATTGCGTTCAGCATTATGCCGTCGAACTTTTTTTCTGACTGATTGAGATAAAAGCGCGGGTCGCTGTTAACTAACTCGACACGGGCCAACTGCTCGGGTGAATAGTTGAGCAGCGCAACCAGATCTGAATCACTTTCGACGACTGTCAGCCTGAGGCCTTCATACTTGAGAAATTCATCTACGATGTCAGGAGCCGGGGCACCGAGAACGAGAATCTGCCGGTAATTTATGAGGGCGCTGACAAAGGTATGAACACGACTTTCAGTCGATTCCGCGAGAGGCCACGAATCGGTCAGCATGCCGTTCGAAAAAAGGCTCTTCTGCTCCCAGTAACTGCTCAATTGCAGCTTCTGATAAGGTGTTTCGACTGTGCTTTCGAGCTTCCGCTCTTCGCCATGCATTTTTTGCCAGTATGCCTGCTCAATTCTGCTCGATATTTCAGGTGCAGACAGGAATACCCCCGGCGCGGCCAGAAACAACAATAACGCCGGAATCCGCCGGTGCCTGCTTTCGATGAGAATGCCCGCCAGTGCCGGAATCGGCAGACTGAGCAGACAGATTATTGAATCGGCCCGGCCACCGATTATCAGTGAAAAGAAGATTCCGCCGATAAAGCCGCCGAGTGCTTCAAGACTATAGAAGTAACCGATGCTCTGCCCGGTTACTCGTATCATCGCAGGTATGAACATCCCGAGTAACACGGCGCCAGGAGTTATGGTGAGCAGCATAAACAAAGCGGTAGCTGCAAATGAGATGAACTGTCCGCCGGGATTGGGCAGCAGTGCTGCCGCCAGATAAATGGCAGAAATCAGCAGAAGTGGCAATATTGCCATTAACTTCAGCAGCAGCAGAGGCTTAATGCTGACTTTGCCGCCGACATAGCCACCGATGGCGATTCCCAGAAGCCAGATGCTCAAAAAAAGCCCGAGATGAATCTCGGTGCCGTAAAAATGCCCCATGAAGAACCTGAACAGCGACACCTGGGCAAGATTTGCGATAAACCCGGCAATTGTCGAAATTATCGCCAGTCGCGAACCTGGCGCGAAGCTCTCAGTCATTTATATGTCGGCCTGTTCGGGTAATCTTGCGCACCTGCTGCATGTTTTTGCTGGCAGGAATATCCTGAAAATCAATGACGTTGCCGAGGCATTCGATTTCGATCGCCTCTTCGTTGTAACGGCGCAGACCTTGAATTGCTCTGATCGCAACGTTTTTGACCTGATAATTCATGGTGTATGGGTAACCTTCGTCGTTGATGCTCCAGCTTTGTTCTGTTTCCAGTCCGCTGGCCTTTTCGGTCACCAGAGCCGGTTGCAGTATCTGGCCGTCTACTGCATCGTTTGTACAGTCTCTGAAAAAGTAGGTGAGAAATTTTTCCGGCGAATATCCGGCATTTGCGCTGTTATTGGGAGATATGTACTTTTCTGGCGGGTCGTTGGGTGCCAGGCCGGGTGCGAGATACCGGTAATTAGGATTGTAGAAGCTTGCTATACGTATCATTATCTCTGGTTCAGAACCACTCATTTTGAGAGGAATGTAAAAAAATCTTATGCGGCCGCTCGAGTCTGATTCTTCTGGTATGATGCGCTTGTATACGCCAGAAAGGCTTTGCACTTTTTGAAAAGCAGCCTGCCCGTCTTCGTTACGGAAGGGAAACTCGGTAAAGTCAAAATATGGATTCTTACCCTGCTGAAATTCGACGGCATCATATAACTCGGTCGGAAAAAGCCTGGCTTTGAGCAGAAAATGCTGCATGGCGGCCCGCGCGGCAAAATAGGCCTGCTGATCGCGAAGTGACAGTTTGGTGCGGCCGGCAACACTGCGGTGATGAAAAGACATCGAGCCAAACATAACCAGCAGGCAAAGGGCAAAGACCAGAACGACAATTATCGCCATGCCCCGTCGTTTAGTGCTGAGAAATTTAAACATCTATGTCTGCCTTCAAGGTCATCAGATGAATGCGCCGCATGCCTGTTCCCGGTTGCTCGGGATCTTTCAGAAAGGCTTTTTCGATGTTCCACTGAACTTCGATTATAAGCCGCTTAAGCCCACAGTATTTGAAGTTTTCGTCGTTGGTGTAGCTGACCATGCTTTTTGCCATGCGCTGACTCATTCGTGTTGCTGTCGGATTCTCGAATCTGAAAGCGTCTGCGTGCAGCTTGTCATAGCCCTCATCACGGTAAAAATTCTCATGGTTTTCTGATACTTTTCTGGGAAGCTCGATTTCGAACAGGTGATTGGTGCCGTCTGACATCTGACTGACCGGGTTGGGAACGTATTTGATCTGATGCCAGGCCTGGCTTTGCAGTTTTGCCGGGTTCTTGAGAAAGCTGAAGGTTGGCTCAGGCGCAGGAAATGCTGCGAAATCTGCTGGCGGTTTTCCCGGGTACTCATTGCCGATTCGCTTCATTTCGGGCTTTAAACTGACAGACTTAGCCAGTGAGGGTATGTCTTCGACGCGTAGCGTTATTTTATAGTGCTGGCCGCGCGGATCGCTGATTACGACCTGGCAAGGCCAGCCAGCCGAGGTTTTTTCGCTGCCCGGGTAAACCGTGTTGATAAAACGGGTTGCCCATTCTTCGTTGAAGTTTTCGTAACCTTCGACTCCAGCCAGATCATCGATACGGATGTAAGCCGGAATTCCGGCCCTTAGTGCCTGAAATGGCACGTTGTCGAGCATGGCGTTGAGAGTTTCTGAGGCGCGGCTTATAGCAAACATGCGGGAAACGTTGAAGTCGGTATCAGAGGCGCCCTTTGTCATGAAGTAGAAGATCGGCACCATGGTCGCCGCCAGTATTGCCATGGCAAGAACGATTTCCAGCAGAGAAAAGGCGCTTCTGCCGGAGGTTTCTCGTGAAATCAAGTGTTTGATAGTCATTGGCATTACCAGATAAACTTAGCAGAATTGCGGTTTCATGTGCAAACATAATAGTAACACCTGCCGGTTTTTAAGTCGTATAATTTATACGCGAGGATGGCGAAAAATGTTAAAAAATATTCAACAATTCTGGTCATTGAATCGTCGTAGTTTTCTCAAAGCGACTTCTCTGCTGGCAGCAGCCGGAATATGCGGCCGGGGCAATCACCTTTCAGCCGGTCAGGAGAGCGATTTTCCGGCAGAATATGTAGAGCGCCTGCCAGATGGCAGGCAACAATGCCGGCTTTGTCCGAATGCCTGTATTCCTGCCGAAGGCGAAAATGGCAACTGCCGGGCCAGGGGTATAAGAAACGGCCAGTTTACCAGCCTTGTATACGGGTTTCCCTGCGTCATCGCGGTCGATCCGGTCGAAAAAATGCCGCTGTTTCACTATCATGTTCATGGTCCGGCGCTGTCAATATCTACCGCCGGCTGTAATCTCGTCTGTCAGTATTGCCAGAACTGGCAGTTTTCGCAAAAGTCGCCGGCAGAAACGACCAACTTTGCCATGAGTCCGTCAGATATCGTTTTGCGCGCGGTTGATATGCAGCTGCGCACAATCGGCTTTTTCTATACCGAACCGACCATTTATATTGAATACATGAAGGATGTCGCGCGCCTGGCGAAGAAGAGCAACATCAAAACCATCATGGTTACAGCAGGTTATATCAATCCGGAACCGCTCAAAGACCTTTTTGAGCTGATCGACATGTTCGTTGTCGGCTATAAAGGATTTACCGAGGAGTTTTATGCCGAAGCCATCGGCGGCAAACTTGACCCGGTAAAGCAGGCCATGATTGCGATAAAAGAGTCGGGGCGGCATCTTGAAGTGGTTTCTTTGCTTATTCCCGGCAAGAATGATGACATGAAGGTATTCGAAGCCGGAGCCGAATGGTTTGTCAAAAATCTCGGCACTGATGTGCCGTGGCATTTCTCGCGATTTTTGCCTGAATTTCTGCTCAAGAACCTGCCGCCGACCCCGAACGGAGTGCTTGAACAGGCGCGTGCGACAGCGCTGAAAGCTGGTGTCAAATATGCCTATACCGGCAACAATCCAGGTCAGGAAGGCAACCATACCTATTGCCCGGGCTGTGGCAAAAAAGTGGTTGAGCGTCTGGGCTTCAAGGTTTTACGCAGTTTTTTATCGGCCGGAAAGTGCCAGGATTGTGGACATCAGATTCCCGGTGTCTGGCTTGATGACCTTCCTAATGGCAATATCTGATTATTGGAGAAGACCTGCATGAAAAAAGCGGCTTTATTGATGTTCTGTCTGTTTTTTGCTGCATCTGCCGTGGTTGCCGATGATAACTATATTGACGAACTGGGCACCCTCGTCGAGGAAATCTCTCTGCTCAATGTTCTGCGGGGGCTTTATCTCAGCGAAGAGCAGGCGCGACAAATCGCAGCACTGGCAATTGAAGCCGAAAATATAAGAAGCCGGGCGAAGGCTGAAATCGTTCAGCTGCAGTCTACTGAAGCGTTCCGCCAGTTGCGTGATGAACTCTATACCGCTCTCGTCGAAGATCCGCCACCGATACGCGACAGGGTGGTCGAACTCGATAACCGGGCGCATGCGATTACCGGTATTGCACTTGATAAGATAGCCCGCCTTGAAGACGATGTTCGCAAAATTCTTACGCATGGTCAGCAGAAAATCGTCTGGGAATTCGTTCCCTGCATCGTTCCCGAACTTGATTTTGAAAATCCCGTCAGAACCGGCCAGGCCGAAGCGAGTAGTCGCCTGCTGCCTGCGCTGAAGCTGATCAGAGAGACTCCCGAAGACATGTGGAAAAAGCACGGGCAGGACTACCTCGATCATATTCTGAAGGTAACCGAGCAGGAAGTCGGCAAAATGACCGATGATACCCGCGATGATCTACGCCGGCGTCTGGTAAAGCACGCATGGAAAATCAGAAAAATGAATGAAGCTGATTTTATGATAAACCGTGACAGGCTGGCTGAAGAACTTCTACTGATTAATCGCGAACATACTTTACGCAGTGGTCATCGTATAACCGGCAAAATAGCCCGTTTTCTCCTATCATCGCATGCTGCCAGAGTATTGCCGAAGTGGGTAGAAACCCATTTTAACAAGGGCGTGGTTCCGTCGCTATCTTTGGAATCGGATGCAGCACCAGCTTCTGAATCAGCTCCAGTTTCTGAATCGTCAGAACCCAGGGTAGTCCCGGCTTCATCATCTGCTGACAATCTCGATCAGTCTCGCGCGCCTGTAATTGAAAACCCGGTTACTGATGCCGATAGTCGTTTCTGGGGCGAGCAGGTGCCGGAGTCTCTTGCCAGACTGGCCGAAACACCATTTTTCGATCATGTTTACCATGCTTTTGGGCAAAGTTACAGTCGTGCATTTTTTGACGAAAATAATCAATATGTCGATATTTACAGAGTTATCAACGGTGCCGGCAAAATTCTGGCAGGAGAGCGCCCAGACTATTACAGTCTCACGCCCGGAGAACCCTGAAAACAGAAAACTCAGGGTTTGATGATGATTGCCGCTCCACGGGCGGTACCGATCAGTATATTGCCGTTCTCGTCCACGCACATGGTTTTGATATGACTCGACGGCAGGCCGTCTGCTTCGGTCAGAAGCCGTCCCGGCAGGTTATCCTGCCAGGTCTGGATTCCAACCGGACTGCCAAGCCAGATCCGGTTACCGGTTCTCTGCAGATGCGTAACCGGCAGAGCCTTTATGCCATCGGTTTTGCGTAGTATAGCCCATTTTTTTCCGTCGAAAATTGCAATGCCACGGCTGGTTCCGGCGATTATGCGATCATCGGTGTAGTCGCAGATGCTGAAGACCTCGCGGGCCGGAAATTCAGGAAAAAGCCAGGTGTCGACGTTGAGTTCGACATTCGATTTTATCTCGGTGCGCAGGCGCACAATGCCATTACTGCTGCCGAGCCATAAATGGGTAAGTTGCATGAATATGGTCAGCAGGCTGTTGTCGTAAAAGTGCATGATCTTATAACTGCCAAAACTGGCATTAACCGTTTCGATGAACCGGCTGGCACCATGTTCGCGATGCCCAAGCCATAGATAATCGTCGGCATCGACATGCATGCATACCACCCGGTTGTTGAGCAGGCCGGGCGCATCAGGAAACCGCATGGTTTCCCATTTTTCAAAGTTGTAGCGGCAGACGCCGAATCCCCCGAATGTCGAATTCTGTGCGACCCAGATTTCGTTATTCAACACGGCAACCGAAGTTATGTTTCCGGCTGCCGAAAGAGGTGAATTTTCAGGGGTAAAGATCTGAACCGAGCCATCGCTGGTCTCGACAAACAGGTTGTTGATGGTTGCCCAGACGCGTAGCCCGTCGCGGGCAGCCACGGCTTTAATTTCACGCCCGGCTATCGACGGGTGCGAAATTCGCGAGATGGCAAAGGTTTCTTCAGCCCTGACCATCGACCACCCTAGGTTGAATATTATGAGCAGCATTACTGTCAGTCTGAATCTCTTCATAACGGAACCTCATACATAAAATAAGCCTTCATGCAGGTATCATACCTGCATGAAGGCTTTAATTCAACAGAATCCTATGTTAACGGTTATCGATAGATCTGGTTCTGAAGCTGGCCGGAAGCACGTTGATATTGAATTTGAGTTCGCGCGACTCGCCAATGCCGCCGTCTTTAGCGCGGTCATAAGCTTTAACTCTGAACTGATACCAGCCGGCAGCGCGGAATATATGATAAAAACTGACTTTGGGATCGAATTCGTTGAGTTCGAACTTGCCGAGCCCGCTGCCATCTTTAACAATTTTGTTACTGCTGACGATCTGGCCTTCCTGCTCGTATTCAAGATCTTCGAGCTTGCCGGTTGGCTGCTGATTCTCGTTGAGGGCTTCGATTTCGACCTCGGTCTTGAGAATACCGCGGAACGGAGTCAGGCTGTCGATGTTATCGTAAGGAGCAACGCTGAAGCGCATGCGCTGGTCTTCGACCGGAATGCCGTTTTTATCGGGGCCTTCGGGGTCGGTCGGGAACGCCGGGAGTTTTTCCTGGGTGCCATCGACCTTTACGACCATCCAGTCACTGCCGGTCATGTCGATATCGCCGGCAACGCCGTCTTCGCCATGGTTCTTGACAGTGCCTGATTTCACATCCTTGCTTACCAGCTGGCCGCCGGCTTCTATCGCTTCAACCGGCGGTACGCCGATTTTGTGGGTAACGCCGTTGTTCATGTCTTCAGCTTCAACGTTGATCAGAGGCTTGCTGAATGCGGCTTCGTCTTCAACCTTGATCAGTGAGCCAGCCGGAGCAGCATTGCCGCAGCAGTTAGATACTTCCTGGGTCATCAGACAGTCAGGCGGATGGCTCATCGAGTCGCCGTAATAGAGTTCGGCGAGTGTCTTGCGGTTGCTGTCGTCTACGCCAGCACTTGCCAGCACTTCACGTTCGGTTCCCGACATCTTTTTGCCGGTAATCGGGGTGGCGCTGTGGTCGTTCCATTCGATCGAGTTGGTGGCGAAGTGCCGCGGCAGAATGACGCGCTTGCCGGCGACAGTCCAGGATCCGCTGGTTACTTCAATCGTCTGGCCGGTTGCCGGATCTGTTTTGTTAACCGGCTTTTCTGTGTGCTGTGATGGAATATTTTCGAGGGCGATGGGGCCGACGATACAACGGCCAAGGTGCACCTCAAAGCCGATCGGAGCAAAGCGCGTGGCCTCGCGGCTACCTTCTGTCGAACTGTCGATGAAGGTTTTGAGCTCCTGCATGGCAGTGCGGGCTTCTGTGGCTGCCTGTGAGGTTTTGCCGGCAAGTTCGTCTACGATGTCGGCGTATACTGACAACTCAGCCGAACTTTTCTTTTTCCAGGCCTCGTTGAGCTCGTTGGTGCGGGTAACCGGGTCGCCGTTCTGGTAAAGGCAGTAATAAATTACGCCTTTTTCCCATGGGGTGAGGAACTTGCCCTGCCAGCTGTTGGTGTAGCGGTCGGCGATGAACTTGTCACGCTTTTCCTGTGGCTGATGTTTCCAGTAGGGGTGATGGTTTTCGTAATACTCACGCTCGCGTGAGCTGTAGGCACGGCCAACATAAGGACCATACGCGCCGTTCGACTTGAGTACATAAAAGAACAATACGGCCTGCAGGTCGCTGGCTCCATCATAAAACGGGTTCGGTAGCTGATAGAGCTCGTCGGGGCTGAACTGATATTCAAAATTACTTGTAATGGCAGGAGAGTCAGGCTGCAGGTCAGAGTTCTCATTTTCGTAAGATACTGACATGCCATTAGGTCCGCCATTGTAGCCGAGATACTTGCCGACTACACCTTGATAGACCGAACCCTGAGGATTCAGGAAATCCTGTGAAATATCAGGATAGGAGTAGTCTTCGACATAGACCACATTGTAATCGGTAAATTCATTGTAGGTTTTGCCGTCGATATCAGCGGTCAGGTTCCATGACCCTTTAAGTGCATCTGGAACTGGCTTGGTCGTTTTGTTGGCTCCTTCCGGGCCGAACTTGACAAAAGCACTGTCGTCTGGCAGTGCGCCAAGACTGGCTGATCCTGGGATATCGCCGTCAGGATTTGCTGTTCCAACGGCTGCTTCCGGGTAACCATTGCCGGCTGTGGCTGGAGCAGGAACTTCGGCACGTTCATAGGTCATGATCATACCGACCTGTTGCAAAAACTTTGAGCCGGCGACATCTTCGCGGCCGCGGATGCCGGAGTCGAAAGCCGTTGTGTGCTTGTTTACAAACAGCTTTTTGTCTGGAATATCGCTCTCGCTCTTGGCTCCGGTTGCCATTTCTTTGAAAAATTGGGCATTGACCAGATTTGGGCGCAGAAACGGTGTCCAGACCGCGTCGCCGGAAGTGCCATTCTTGTTGCCGTTGTCGAGATCTTTTTTTCTGTCACCAGGCTGTTCAAAGAACCAGTGATACTTGACGTTGCGGTAGATGTAGAACTTGTTGGTCGATTGCTCCTTGACGATAAAGGGGAACTTGTCTTTGCCGGCGCCGGTGTTGCGGTAAATGAGAGTGGCGTCGGTGAGCATATTGCCCTTGTTTTTTACTACCGGTTTCGGTTCGTAAAGGGGCATCCAGACGGCAATCTGTGCTTCCGGTTTGTCAGAATAGCCAGGCACACGCTCGATGTTCATGCCATCGGCAAGCGGGCCATCGGCTTCGAACTTTGAGTCGAACGGCCTGATCAGAGACTGCGAAAAATAACTGGACTCCTTGCCGGGTGTTACCTCAACCGCAGACAGTGGCAGAGTTGCGGCCAGGCCGATCAGTAAAAGAAAAACAATACAGAACGGTCTATGCACATTATTCGATCTCATAACTCCTCCTGAGTTTATCTTGATACACTTAATTAGTTTGGAGCTGACTCTGAATGAGCGCTTCAAATTCGCGGGCCCTCCTGATGCCCTCTTCGTTTTCGTAAAGCCAGCGCTTTATAGCTGGCGCTGCAGATGAATCTGGCATTTTGGCAAGATAATCCTGAAAATAACTGTAAGCGAACTCCTGATTGCTCATTGCCCTATAAACTCTGCTGAAGCGTGGCCGGTCTTTTACCAGCAGATCACCGGGAAAGGATTCGTGACCCTTGCCGGAATAGAGCTGCCCCAGCCGCAGCCTGGCCTGATAAGAGATGTCGTCTTCGTAAAGCGCGAGAAGACTGTATATCTGCATGGCTTTCGCCGGGTATTCATCGAGTTCGAGAAAGACTGCCTTCCAGAATTCGACGCGGGGGTCCCCTTTGATAACACTTTCGCATTTCGTCAGGTGCAGATTGGCACGATAATCGCCGCCTCTGGCAAGAATTTCAAGCATTCCGAGATTGACGTCGAAGTTGTCAGGATTCATTTCATAAGCGAGATTGAACATTACCAGAGCAAAGCCGTTGTTGTTGTTTTTCAGATAGGCCTTGCCAAGGCTGACCAGAGGCATAAAGCTGTCTGGCCACTGTGCGCGTGCCTTCTGCAGAATGTCTATTGCTTTGGCAAACTGGTTCATGCGCTGGTAGACGTCGCCCAGGCCAAGATATGCCATCATATTGTCAGCATCGAGCTTGATGACCTTCTCATAAGCCTGAACAGCCGGCTGGAACTTTTTGTTTTCAGTTGCCAGCTGCGCCGAAAGAATGAGCAGATCGACATTCTCAGGCTCTTTTTTGAGCAGAGGCGAGAGAATGGTCTCTGCTTTCGCCAGATCGGGTTTTCCTGCATAGATGCAGGCCCTTGCCCAGGCTGTCTGCTGTTTGACCGACAGATCGGTTTTGCCGGCCTTTTCGAGAGCAGCATAGACACGAATTGCTTTCTGATAGTAGCTGCTGCCAACCATTTCAAGAATGTCGGCTGTTTTTAACAGCAGATCGATATTGCCGGGCTCGGCATCGACAGCTGCCAGCAGTTCATCAGCGGCCGCCTGAATATGGCCGGCATCTAAGTGCATCATAGCCTTACGGTAACTGTTACGCGCTTTCTGATCTTTAAGACTGGCGAGATCGTATACATTTTTTTCGTTTTCTACGGCCGGTTCAGGGGGGGCGACAGGAGGCTCAGGCTGCTTAACCGGTGTGGCGTCTGCCAACGC
>CAZMWO010000008.1:0-12494 GCA_964569565.1 uncultured bacterium
GTGCAGTAAGAGCGGCCGTAAGCAGCATTACCGCAAACAGCAACAGCAGACAGGGCTTGTAAGACATCAGCTTCATTTTAATTTCTTAGACCGGTCCAGTAAAGGAGTGCATCGCAGTTTGAGCAACTTTCGGCACCATCATGTGACATGATGGAACTCATGAAGCCGGCCGGCATACCCATGCCACAGGCAGGGCAGGATCGGCTTTCGAAAGCATAAAGAACCTGACCGCGTCTTTTCTGGCGAAGTTCTTCATACTTTTCGAGGGTGCCTGTCTCTATGCCGAGACTGCACTGGCCGCGCTGCGTTTTAAGATCTTCGATTTCTCGTCTGATAACGATAACTTCGTCGGTGATTCGTGCCTTAACCTGAGCCAGATGTTCTTTGCGTCCGGCAACCACCTTTTCGCCCTTTGTAATATCAGCCTCGAGCGTTTCTATTTTTTCCATGTCCTCGAGGATTTTGGTTTCGATGTCAGACGCCTTGTTCTTCTGGGCGGTCAACTCGCGCTCAAGGGCAGAATATGCTGCCGGCGGGATTCCGGCGCTTGCGAGTTTCAGCTGAGAGCTTTTAATGTTTGCGTTGAGACTTTCGAATTCAGTTTCAGCAGCCCGGCGCCGCAGTTGTATCTTCTTGAGAAGCGCCTGTTTTTTCTCGAGCAGGGCGGCATCGTTTTCTATTTCGGTCTGCATGCGAGCGGCCTTCTGTTTCTTTTCTTCAATCTGCGCATTGGCCGCGTCAATCTTGAGATCCAGCTCCTGCAGTGGAATCAGCGTCTTGCATTGAATCACGGGTTACCTCATGATTAGAATTATTGAGCTTGTACATTATCAGAAGCACTGTCGCATGTCAATTACATGCTGATGGCCCGACTGCGGCCGGGCTGCCCGAAATTCAGCATTTAATCAGTGTTTCGCTGCAAACAGCATTGACCCGAAGAACGAACAATGCTATAATCTTCTTTTCCAAATCTGGAGGTAGCCATGGAGTCAATCCCCGTAATCGCCATTGTTGGCAGGCCCAACGTCGGCAAATCTTCTCTGATGAACCGAATAGTAGGTTATCGGCACGCAATTGTCGATGCGACTCCCGGCGTCACCCGCGACCGCAATTATGCAGAAGCCGTCTGGAACGGCCGGCGCTTTAATCTCGTCGATACCGGCGGCCTCGACCCCGACGACAGTAAACCGCTTATGCAGTCGATCAAACAACAGGTAGACTATGCACTGAGCGAGGCCAATGCGATAATTTTCATCTGCGATGGAAAAGCCGGCCTGGTTCCAGATGACAAGCAGATTCTCAATCTGCTGCGGCGGCAATGGGCCGGCCACCCGCTGTTTGTCGTGGTCAACAAACTGGACAATCCCAACGACGAAGCCCAGCTGGCAGATTTTTATGAGCTGGGCATCGAACAGATGTTTCCGGTTTCGGCCATTCACGGACATGGCGTCGCCGACTTTCTCGATCTTCTGGTTACCGACCTGCCGCGCAACGAAATTTTTGACGAGATCGAGCTTTCGCGCAAAGACCGTGAGCTCGAACGCATCGCGATAGTTGGCAAGCCAAATGTCGGCAAATCATCCCTGTTCAACAGCCTTATCGGCGAGCACCGCTCGATTGTCGATAACGTTCCCGGCACTACGCGCGATACCATACAGGTCAAGCTCAACCGCAGCGGCAAGATCTATAACTTTGTCGATACGGCCGGCCTGCGTCGGCCAGACCGCGACAAGGACAACGTCGAACAGTTTTCGGTTTACCGCACCCTCGGAGCAATCAAAGACACCGACCTGGTCATCCTGGTCATGGACGCCTCAAAAGGCGGCATTACCAACCAGGACAAACGCATAGCCGGCCGCGTTATCGACAGCGGTGCCGGTTGCATCATCGTCTGGAACAAATGGGACATCTCGCGCCATGACGAGCACTTCTGGGCCGAGCTGATCAAGCAGACCCGCGAGGAATTTCCTCTGCTCAGCTTCGCACCAATGCTTTCCACCTCTGCCAAAACCGGCCTGCGCGTCAATCGCCTCTTCGAAATGATCGACCATGTGCAGGAAACCGGTCGCCGCCGCATCCCTGATGACCGGCTCAAAACCATACTCTACGATGCCGTCACGATTCAGCCACCGCCGGCGTTCAGAGGGCGCGAAATCAAGCTTAAATCGCTGATACAGTATGATGGCCCCCCGGTAATATTCAAACTCAAATGCTCAGAACCCAAAGGCGTTCATTTCTCGTATCAACGCTACCTGCTCAACCACCTCAAGCAGGAAGAAACCTTCGACGGCTGGCCGATAAAACTCTACACCGGACACTAATCTGATGGACTACCTTTACG
This sequence comes from uncultured bacterium, assembly GCA_964569565.1. Classification (GTDB taxonomy): domain Bacteria; phylum Muiribacteriota; class Ozemobacteria; order Ozemobacterales; family Ozemobacteraceae; genus Rifleibacterium. Next base: position 2,342 of record CAZMWO010000008.1, read on the forward strand.
CAGTAATTATCGGTTATTTTTGCGGCTCGATACCGACCGCCTACTGGATCGGCCGCTCTGTCTACCGCCTCAACATTTTTGAGCACGGCAGCAGGAATATGGGCGCAACCAACGTCTTCAGGGTTCTCGGCAAAAAGCCCGGCATCGCCACATTGTTAATCGACATAGCCAAGGGAGTGATACCCGTAATCATAGTCCGGCAGGCCATGCCGCACAATCCGGCTCTGGCTTTTGCCGCTGCCGCATCAGCCATGATGGGTCACACACTGTCTTTCTGGGTTCGTTTCAAAGGGGGAAAAGGTGTCGCGACCGGCCTGGGAGTTTTTCTGGCCCTGGCGACCAGAGCATCGCTATGCAGTCTGTTGCTTTTTCTGGTAGCACTTGCTGTCAGCGGCATGGTCTCGCTTGGCTCGATACTGGCTGCCGCCGCCCTGCCCTTTTTCATTTACTGGTTCGAAGAACTCGGGCCAGTGTATAACCCTTATATCACCGTTTTTTCGGCAGCTGTCGCCCTGTTCGTCATTTACCGCCACAAGGCCAACATTCAACGTATTCTTAAGGGCGAAGAAGCAAAAATCTTTGGCGGTAAAAAGGCTGAAAAAACCAGTGGAACTGCTTCTGCCATGGAGAAAACCGCATGAAATTCGCAGTAATCGGAGCCGGCTCATGGGGCACCACCCTGGCCAACCTGTTATGTGATAACGGTCACCAGGTAAAGCTATGGGCTCGTGAACCCGAAGTCGTCAGCGGCATCAACGCCGCACACCGGAATCCATTTTTCGTCAGTCACCTTGCTCTGCACCATGATCTGGTCTGCACGCAAAATGTGCCGGAGGCGCTGGCCGAAGCAGAGATTGCGTTGTTGTCGATTCCGTCAGGGTTTATCAGGTCTGCTATAGAGCCTTACAAAACACAACTGAAATCTCTCAAAGGCATTGTCAATGTTGCCAAAGGCTTTGAGCGTGGCAGCGGCTGCCGCATTTCACAGGTTATCTGCGACATTCTCGGAATCGCCCCGGAATCAGACAATGACAACGTTGCCTGCCTCTCCGGCCCCAACCTTGCGGATGAAGTTGCCCAGAAAAAGCTCGGCGCCTCGGTTGTCGCCGCGCCTTGCCAGTATCTTTCCCAAACCTTGCAGGAGTGCTTTTCCAACAGTTATTTCAGGGTATATCGCCATAACGACCGCACAGGCGTCGAACTGGGCGGAACCCTCAAAAATATCTTTGCCATCGGGGCCGGAATCGTCGATGGGCTGGAACTTGGCGACAACGCCAAAGCTGCCTATCTGACCCGCAGTCTGCACGAACTGGTAAGACTTGGAACGGCCCTGGGCGGTGACGCGCAGACCTTCTACGGCCTGGCCGGCCTCGGAGACCTTATGGCAACCACCTCTTCGCCACTTTCGCGCAACCATCGACTCGGCATGGCCCTTGCAAGAGGCGACAGCCTGCAAAATTTTACCGGGTCGACCAAGATGGTGGTAGAGGGAGTCGAGGCCGCAAAAATTGCCAGCGAATGGGGCAAAAAACTAACTCTTCAGCTCCCAATTACCGAAGAATTATGCAGGGTTCTTTTTGAAAGTTGCCCCCCCGCGGTAGCGGCCACCAACCTGATGGGTCGTTCTTTAAAGGCCGAAACCGACTAATTTGCTGGAGCGTTGCTGATGAAAAAACTTCTCAAACCCGGACTTCTGGTCGTAACAGTGGTATTTGCCCTCTCAGCAGTTTTTGCTGCAATCCTTTATTTTCAAGGCAAAACCCCTGCCCTGCCCCGCGTCACTTCGCTGAGTCAACCGGAAGAACCGACGCCAGTCGCGCCTCAAGCCAGCGCTATCGATATGCAGGTTAAGCTGCGCTCAGTCGATGTCACCTTTAAAACAGCCGAGAAGACAATCGAATACAATGAAATTCCTTTGTTCAGGGTGACTTATCAGAACGACCGGCAGGTAGAAGTCATCGCCGACGGCGACAAAATAAGAGAACTGGTAGACGGGCTGCCTGAACTGACATCCGAAAAGCCGCCGGTTCCTGCAAAACTGGCTAAGGAAAATAGTGGCTTTTCCCGCATTGTCAGGGGCGAACCCGGCTACAAGATTGACAAGGAAAAAACCCTGGCTGCATTTGAAGAAAAGATCAAAGCCGACCATGAAGCCGAAAAATTTGAGATTCCACTGGTCATTAACACAACCGAAGGACAGGAAGGATTTACCGAACAGGCAAAAAAAATGGGACTCAACCAGCTTATCGCATCTTTCACCACCACACATGACGCTGACCACATCAATGACGAGAACCGCAATGTCAATCTGCGCGTCGCCGCAGAAAAAATTGACGGGCTGATCATTCCACCGGGCGGAAAATTCAGCTTTAACAAGGTAGTCGGGCCACGCACCGAAAAATGCGGCTTCAAAAAAGCCGGCGTCATTTCACAGGGCCGGGTCATACCCGGGCTCGGCGGCGGCATCTGCCAGGTCAGCACTACCCTTTACAATGCAGTTTTGATGAGCGGCATGAAAATCGATGAGCGCCATAACCACTCGATCTACGATGGCATCAACTATGCAAAACGCGGATTTGACGCTGCAGTGGCGTGGGGCTACAAAGATTTTCGTTTTACCAACAGCCTCGACACGCCTGTCCTTGTCGCCTGCAGTTCAGGCCAGGGCAGCGTCGAGATCAAAATCTATGCAGAGAAGAGACCGTTTGACGACATCAAACTTGAAGCCAGAAATGAAGTTCAGCATCCTTATCAGACGCAGAAAAAAAGGAACTCGGCTCTAAAAAAAGACCAGGTCAATGTAGTGCACCCCGGCGTCCATGGCTGGACGATCGAAGCATACCGATATATCACTCAAAACGGAAAAACCCGCGAAGAAAAGCTGAGCAAAGACAGATATCTAACCTTCAACCGAATTGAGGAATCAAACAATTGATCAATCGCCTGCGCATAATCAGTCTTCTAATTGTCCTGCTGCTGGCTTGCATGCCAGATGTTTCGGCTCAGACATCTCTCGATTTTTCGGTTTACACCAACAAAGGTTTCGAGGGCAAGGGCCCGCTCGAGTTTTCAAGCCCCGAGGATCTCGTCATCACCAGAGAAGGGCTGATAATCGTAGCAGATCATCGCAACAACCGTCTGCAGGTATTGAGTAAAGAAGGCGAATTTGTCGGCGTGATTCCCAACATTACCAAAGTTGATGAAAGCAAGCTTGACGCCGTCGCTCTGGAAGCCCGCAAAAAAAACCTCGAAGAAATCACCCAGCTTTTCAAAAAACCGGTTGGCCTGGCGCTCGATGCCAATGACCGACTTTACGTAACGATGATGGAAGCGGACAAGATCGCCATAATCGACCCACGCAACGGTGCCCTGACCGGAACACTATGCAAGTCGGGCAAAGCCCAGGGTGAGTTGTATGCGCCGATGGATATCGATATCAGCCACGATGGCCGTATAGCAGTGGCTGAGTGGCGCAACCGCCGCGTTCAGATTCTGAACGACGAAGGCAAATGCATCAAGGAACTGATATACCAGGAAGAGACAAAAAAAGGTGCTCTTACGGCCGTGGCTCCACGCGGTGTACACTGGACCAGCGACGGCAGACTGGTGGTATCCTACCCCTCTTTCAATCAGGTGATCTGCTGGAATCCTGCTGATGGTCAGGTTCTCTGGCGCTATGGCGGCGCCAAGGGCTCAGACAAGGGCATGCTCAACAACCCCTCATTCATCACGGACTCACTCAATAACAATCTGTTGATCGCCGACACTCTCAACCATCGCATAGTCGAAATCACCGCCGACGGCAAGTATTTTGAGCACCATGGCCGCCGCGGCTCGAAACCTGGCGCACTTCTCAGCCCTCGCGGTCTGGCACTCACCCGCGACGAAGTCCTGATTATCTCAGATCAGGGCAACAACCGCATTCACTTTTTTCAGCCCGGTCAGACCACTCTGATGTTGCGCGAGATAAAACAGCTGGCGCTCAAAGACGACTGGGAAAGCGCTATGCCGCGCATAGAACAGATTCTGTATCTGTCGCCGAACAATCCGGAAGCGCATGAACTTATGGTCAACGCTCTTTATTTCTTTGGCAACCGTGCCTTCAACGAACGTGAATACGACAAGGCAGAAGAGTTTTATCGCCGAATTCTGCGCTATCGGCCGGAAGACCCGAATATTCCGCAAAAACTCGATGCTATTTTCTGGGCGGCAAATCAAAGCTTGATTGCCAGCATTGTTTTTGGCATCATAGCAACCATAGCCGGCCTGATTCTTATCTGGGTCTTGAAATTCTTCATTTCCCGTTTCATTTTCACACAATCTCAGGAGTAACCCCTTGTCACTGAATAAAATACGCAACTTCTGCATCATCGCACATATTGACCACGGCAAGTCAACCCTGGCGGACCGCCTGATCGAATCGACTGATACAGTCAGCAAACGGGAAATGAAAGACCAGCTGCTCGATTCAATGGAACTCGAGCGTGAACGCGGCATTACCATCAAAGCCCAGGCTGTACGTATGATCTACCAGAGCAAAAATGGAACTGAGTACACGCTGAACCTCATCGACACACCAGGCCATGTCGATTTTTCATACGAGGTATCACGCTCTATCGCAGCCTGCGAAGGCGCACTGCTGGTAGTAGATGCCAGCCAGGGCGTTGAAGCGCAAACTATGGCCAACGCAACTCTCGCTATTGCCCATGATCTCGAAATCATCCCGGTAATCAACAAAATCGATCTGCCGGCTTCTGACCCCGAAAAGGTCAAGAATGAGATTGAAAACCTGATCGGTGTCGACTGTTCAAATGCGCTGCTGGTATCGGCCAAAGAGGGCCTTGGCGTGCCCGAACTGCTCGAAGCGATCGTCGACAGGGTTCCACCGCCCAAAGGCGCTCCCGAAAAACCCTTGCGCGCTCTTGTATTTGACGCCAATTACGATTCATACAAGGGAGTAGTCGTCTACTGCCGGGTTGTCGATGGCAAGATCAGGGCGAAGGATCGTATCAAATTCCTCGCTTCCGAAACTGTGTTTGAAGTCATCGAAACCGGAGTGTTTACGCCAAAACCACTGGCTGTGGACGAAATAAACACCGGTCAGGTCGGCTTTTTTCATGCCACAATCAAAGACATGGGCAAGGTGCAGATCGGCGACACCATTGTGCTAGAGAAGTCTGCGAATGTCCAACCAATACCCGGCTTTCAGAAAGCCAAGCAGATGGTTTTCTGCGGCCTTTATCCGGTTGAAACCAACCAGTTCAACGAACTGCGCAATGCCATCGAGAAACTTACCCTCAATGACAGCAGCCTTTCCTATTTCCCCGAGAATTCGCTCGCGCTTGGCTTTGGCTTCAGATGCGGCTTTCTCGGCCTGCTGCACATGGAAATCATTCAGGAGCGCCTCGAGCGCGAATATGACCTCGATCTGGTGACAACGGCGCCCAACGTTATCTACGAAGTCCTGCTCAATGACGGCACCGCCTTCGAAATAGATTCGCCGGCCAAACTGCCAGACCCGACCAAACTCGCCGAAATACGAGAACCATTTGTGCATTCGACTATTTTCATGCCGAAAGATTACATCGGCACCATAATGGAACTTGGCCAGGAGCGCCGCGGAGTCATGAAGAACATGGAGTTCATCTCGGAACAGCGGGTTTCATTATCATTCGACCTGCCGCTCTCAGAGATTATCGTCGACTTCTACGACAAGCTCAAAAGCAGAACGCGGGGCTACGCTTCGCTTGACTACGAGCACATCGGCTACCGTGCCGGCGATATCTCGCGTGTCGATATTCTGGTCAACGGCGAGCGTGTTGACGCTCTTTCATTTTTGTGTCACCGCGACCGCGCTGAATACCGGGGACGCGCCGTTATAACCAAGCTTCGCTCGCTCATTCCCCGCCATCAGTTTCAGATACCCCTGCAGGCTACGATCGGCGCCAAGGTCATCGCCCGCGAGAATATCTCGGCACTGCGCAAAGACGTTACCGCCAAATGTTACGGTGGCGATATTACGCGCAAGCGCAAGCTCCTCGAAAAGCAGAAAGAGGGCAAAAAGCGCATGAAAATGGTCGGCAACGTCGAGATTCCACAAAAGGCTTTTATGGCGATACTCAGGCCCGAAGACTGATCAGACCGCGACCCGACCGGCTCTAATTGTTGCGGCGTTCAAGCGCCAGCTTGGCGGCCCGTCGGATATTTTTCGACTTGTCATCGGTCATCATGCGATGCAGGCACTCGAGCGCACTGGCCTCAGTCGAAGGCGACAGGGCCTTGACCACCGCATAGCGAACCTCTTCCGACCTGTCTTTTTCAAGGCTGATGACGTGCCACAGTGCCCCAAAATCGGCAATACGGCCTAGTGCCGCCACTACAGAAGACCTGACGAATTCATTCTTATCCTTCAGGGCGCCGACCAGTATATCAACGGCTTCCTGCAACTTGAAATCACCAAGAGTATTGGCGGCGCTGCCCCTGATATTCGCACTCGAATCATGCAGCTTCTTTGCCAGTTTTTCAAGATTGGCAGCAACGCCACGCACGGTGCCGTCAGAGCTGCCGGTTTCTCTGGCCGGTGCGGCAAAGTTGAACGCCACATTGGCAGAGTCTTTCATCAAAGTAACCAGCTCTTCATCCAGACGCCTGGCAGCTTCGATAAGATCTTCAATGATATCTGCATTTTCGGTGCCGGCCAGAGCCAACGACGCACGGTAAGATATATCAGAGTCTCTGCTTTTGAGAAAGCCACGCAAAAGCTTTACCGATCTGGCATCCTTTATATTGGCGAGAATTTCGACAGCCAGCAGAATCATCGAACGGCCAGCCTTATCAAGTCTCCGGACAAGTTCAGCATGAACCTCATCAGGATTGAAGCTGGCAATAGCCTTTGCCGCCGAGAATCTGACCGCTTCGCTGTCGTCTTCCGAACAGCTGAAGAGAGCGTCGAGAGCGGCCGGCTCACCGGTGGTTCCGAGAGCATAAGCGACTGAAGACCTGACGTAACGGTCAGGGTCATTGAGGCGCTCGATCAGAGCCATTACAACCTGGTCATCTTTGCGACCGCTCAAAGCGGCAGCGGCAGAGTATCTCACCGCCACATTGTCATCCTTGAGCGCCTTGAGCAGAGAATTGATCGATTTTTCGTTCTGCATGCCTCCGAGCGCTTCGGCCGCCATAAAACGAACCGATTCAACCTCGAACTGATTGCCGAGAGCCTCTATAAGAGGCTCAACCAGTTCTTCCTGGTCGAGTCCTATGGCCGCCTTTGCCGCCATCTGGCGCATCTGCTGACTGTTGTCTTTAAGCCCCTTTACCACCAGATCCTTGCGCGGAATCGGCGTGCCGTCAGCCTGAAAGTAATCCTTGGGCAGCTGGTCGATCTTGAAAACCACCATTTCCTTGAAATTGTAGGGGTTCTGGTGCGATATCACCGCCAGAGCAGTTTCTGAAGAGATTTCGGCAACGGTTTTTTCGTCGAGCCGGTCGGCGACCACCTTCATCAGCTGAATGTCACTGCGCCGCGAAATTTCGAGCAGAGGTTCGATGGCGCGCGAATCACCGATGGCACCGAGACTCTCTGCTGCAGCGGTGACAATATCCTGATCGGGCTCATACAAAATTTCGATCAGCGCGGTGACCGCCTGAACATTCTTCTCTTCGCCAGCCTTTTTTATAGCCTCAAGACGCTTATCAGCCGGCGCCGAAAAGGTTTTGATCAATGTAATCGGGTCCGTAATTTCCGGCGGCACAGGCCTGGCCTCAGGCCGGGCAGCAGCAGTTTTTTCCTTTTCCACTGCAGCCGGGGCTTCTGTCGGCTGATCATCAGAAGCAGGCTCGCGCACAGCAGCGGTCTGCGGCTGTTTTATCGCAGCAGTCGCGGCCGGATCAGCCGACTGTCTGCGCCACAACCAGATTCTGATCACGACAACCGTCGCGAGCAGTATCAAACCGCCCAGCATAATATAATCCAGGTAATTCATCGGAACCTGCTATCGACTGAGACTGACGAAATCTTTACCCCGTCTGACTAAATTTTGCAATTTGCCTTAATTTAACTTAGCATAAACAGCATCGAAAAATTAGCTGGTAACACAATGCGACAAATCGGCAATGTTCTGATCTCTGACGAAGCCTGGCAGACGAGATTCGCCTGCGACCTGTCACGCTGCCTCGGCCGCTGCTGCATGTATGGCGATCTTGGCGCTCCGATAAGCGAAGAAGAAGAACAGAAAATTCTTTCTGTGCTCGACGCGATAAAGCCTAAACTGTCCCGACAAAATCAGGCTTTTGTCACCGCCGGCATCAGCGAAAGCTACAAGGGCACTCTGCATATCCGCGAAATACGGGCAAACACTCCCTGCCCTCTCTCATTCACCGACGAAAACGGCATCATCCTCTGCTCGCTGCACGACCTCGCACTCGAGCAATCACTGCCCTTACTCGATGTGAAGCCATTGTGGTGCTCGTTGTTTCCCATTGTGCTCAAACAGATCGATGACTGCTGGACAATCAACTGTTTTATCCCCGACTTCTGCCGTTCACAGGCAGATGCGCCGCCTTTATTACTCAGTTTTGCCGATCTGCTTGAAAATTTTTACGGCAGAGAATGGATAGAACTGGTAAAAAGGGAATATGAACGCGAAGCCATGCAGGAGCAACGCAAATGAGCCTAAAAGACGTTTTTGCAAGAATGTTCGGGCAATCACCTGAAACGAAAATTAAAAAACTGCTCGGTCAGATAGAGCAGGCGCTTGCTGATCTGCAGCTGCGAGTTGCCGACTGCGTCGCCCACAGCAGCGGAATCCAGAAACAGATCGAGCGTGACACCGCATTATTGGCTAACAACAACGGCGAAAATGAGACCGGGCGCGAAAATATCGAGGCGCGTCTGGCTTCGCTGACAGCGTCTCTGCAGGCAGAGCGACAAGCCGAAACGCGCTTGCGTCAGATATACGAGGACCTCAAAAATCGACGACAGATACTCGAACTGTCTTACGAGCAAAGCCTTAGCCGGATGCGCAATGCCGAGCTTAAAAACACGCTTGCGGGCCTGTATCAGGATTTTGGTAACGACATGCAACTCAACCGCTATCTCGAAAAATTCAGCGAAAAGAGCTTTAAGATCGAATTCACTGCCGACAGCCGGCTCAAGATAGAGATGATGCTCGATAAGGCCAAAAACGGCTAGTGGTCTGTCACCTGAGCGAGCAGTGCTGACCGGAATTTTCAGTAAAAATATTCTTTCCAGGCACCACGGTTCGGCTTTGAATATGAAGGCATCGGTTCAGCGCCATTCTTTTCACCAAATTTGAGTTCGTCGTAGCGATTGAAATATTCTTTGGCGACCTCACGCTGATCCATCTTCAGCAAAATTTCGCCGGCGCGCGCATACAGTTCAGGGTTCTCGCTGTTAGCACTTATCAGATCGCGAACAAGCCAGAAAGCTTCTTCAAAGTAACCCTTGCTGACCAGCAGTCTGGTCAGAAACCATTTGGCATAGCTGTGATCTGGCTGTACACTGAGAGTGCGGCGATACTCCTTGATGGCTTCGTCTTCCATCTGCAGGCTATAGTAGAGGTTGGCGATCTGATAGCTCAACTCGGCATTCTGCGGGTCTTTGGCCCGCATATCCTTGAGCCGGTGGTAATAGCGCTCGCGATCTTTAACTACGGCTCCGGTAATGCCCGGATCACCGCTGTACAGGCTTGGTAGCATGGCAACAGCAACCAGGGCAGCGGCAGCAAAGGTTAGTATTTTTTTAAGCATATTTCACTCCGCTGCCACTATCGGAAATACTCTCAATTTTTTTAACCAGTCACACGGCAATTCCCGGATAAAAAAAGCCGCCTCATTGTGAGGCGGCCTTTTTATCGAATATTTCCGGCTTACATGTCTTCAACGCTCTGCTCTGAGTCTTCTACAAAACCAGAACCGTCATCTGGAGCTGCGTCATTGGTTTCAGAAGCGCCGCCTTCATCTGCATCAGCATCTTTTGATGCATCTTCATTGAGTTTCTGTTCGTAGGCATCAGCTTCAGCGCTACCTTCTGACCAGCCTTCCTTAGCGGCAGTGCCGATGTTGCTGAGCATTTCGCCGAAGTTGGCGTCAGCACCCTTGGCGACGTTACCGATCTTTTCGATAGCCTGAC
>CAZMWO010000008.1:12507-22696 GCA_964569565.1 uncultured bacterium
GAAAGGACCTGACCGATGGCCATAAGAGCCTGACCGACTGTCTTGAGCAGCTTACCGATCTTCTGCAGCAACTGACCGGCCTTGATAAGCGCCTTCTGGATACCGGCAGCAACCTTGGCCATCTTGTCAAAAGCGTTCCCGTCGCCGCTTATAGCATCGCCAACGCCTTTAACTTCGTCACCAACGCCCTTGGCGTCTTCTTTTACACCAGAAACCTGGCCTTTGGCGTCATCGAGCTTGGTATTGGCATCGTTGATCTTGCGCTTGGTGCTGCTGCTCATATACCACTTGGTTTTGGCCTTCTTGGTATTGCTCAGCTGGTCATCGGCTTTCTCGGTTTCAGCCACCGCATCGTCAGCCTGAGTGCCAGATTCATCGAGCGCTTCACTCTTCACTGCCTGTGACTGCTGTTCTTCTGCAGCCCAGGCCGCCATTTCAAAGAAAATCGGATTGAGCAAAAGAGCCAGACACAGAACCGCCGAAATCATTTTTTGTCTAATCATGTTGAACTTCCTCCTCGAAAATTGTTACTCTGCCAAACTTACGACCAACCGTTTCCGTTTGTTGCATTCAAATAAAAAAAAATTACAATTCTTTATAACCCGTTTCGAAACGCCAATTGCGATTGTTGACAAGGCTGGTGATGAACGGGCTGGAAATCGATGCCGTAACCTCGAGCGCCTTGCCGATTTCGTCACTATTGTAGGTGCTCTTGTCGTGAACAAGCAATTTAACCCAGAGAACAGGAACACTGGGATTAAGCTGATGTGTGTAGAGTTTGAACTCAACCCTCTCCATACCCGAGAATACAACCTCTTTTTTGAGATTGCCATCAGCATCTACCAGTTTTCGACTCAGAATATTACCCGGCTCACAGGTATAGGTAATGTATTCGATACGCGGCGATTCATCAGGCGATCCAAAAGCGAATTTAGGAATACTGATGCTGTCAGAATCGCATTTGATAAGGTTTACACCGGCGGTGGCGACCCAGTTTGGTGTTTCGAAAACAAAATTGCGTGCTTTCTGCATCGTTTCCCATGCGACCTGCCCCTGGCCGGCGACATAGGGAGTTGCACAGGAGAAATCGCGACGCAGATAATTTATTGCCATACGTGCTTCCTGTAGATTCTGAAGATTTACAGTTCCATACATGTAATGCTGGCGAGTACCAGACATGAAACGGTAAATCATGAGAAACACGACCAATGCAATGCCTACCGACATCGCCATTTCAACGAAAGTAAAACCTCGTTTTCTGCAGCAGTTTATTGCCTTTGTCATGTCTGTCACCTAGTAATTCATATTCGCATCGTTGAGCAGAAGAACCGACAACTCAACCTGGCGATCACGGTCAGAACTATGAACCGAAGACGGAAGACTGGCTTCGTTCCACTTTATCCGAACTGTCATTTTTTTCATCATGCCTTCATTGAAATTGAGCGTGCCCGACACGTCTTCAAATTCGACTTCGCGAAAAAAAAATGCATTACCATACTGCTCCGAATACTTGAGATCATCTGTAACGAAGTATCCCTGTGCCCAATCAGGTCTGTTCGGCGTAGCTATACCTACAGGCATCGGCGTTATTGCTCCGGTAGTGTCATCTGCCAGCGTCCCGACAAAAGTTGTAAAGGCAACGCCACCCAGGTCTTCGAACCGCATTGCCTGGGCCCATTCTATGGTTTCGTTGGCCAGTTCAACTGCCCTGAGATAGTTTATAGCCTTGCTGGTGTCAGTTCTGGAAGAGGTAACCATATATACCACCGGCACCGCACTGACAGCGACAATAAGCACTGCGACCAGAACTTCGACGAAGCTGATACCTGGCCTGCCTGCCGTTTTATGAATATGATTCATCTGATCAGTTTACCCTCAACCTTCATGTCTGCGTTCATCCTATCAATTTCCTGTGGACTTTCCACGACAAAGGTATGTGCCGCCGGCCTGGGAAAACTGACTTCTGTGAAACGAGGCGCTTTGCGGCGTGACTGTCTATTTTCCTGGGGTTGACTGCTCCTGTCAGCCGGAGTCCTGGTTATCTGTTCTTTTTTTTCGTCGATAACCGGCCCTGGCTGCCTGGAGCCGCCGGCATACCTGTTCAACAAAGTCAGTGTAACAGCCATGCAGAAAATTACCGACAAAACTACCAGCCAGCGAGCATTATCCATCAGCTTTCTTCGCCTCCTGCGCGGTATGCAAAAGAGGTTTTTACCGGTCCGATGCTGATATGATAGGGATCCAGCTGTGTTCCGTCAAGCTTGACTGCTGCATTGTAGATTGCTAGATCATGTATGATATGAAGCAGGCCATCATCTGCGAGACCGCTGTTCCCTGCTGATTCGAGATCCAGTGAATCGACGAGAAGATTTCCGTAGATGGTCACACTGCTTCGATTGTTCAAGATGATGCTGCCCTGCTTTAACGGATTGCTGGAGCCGGGACAGTCAGAATCGTCAGGGTCGTCATAGAGAGCCGCCAGAGACGCTTCTATGTAAACATCATCGACCGATGAGTCGATGATGAAATCGCCCTGGCGCAGGTAAATTCTTAGAGAGTCACTGGTAGGCTGATTCCTGCTTCGTTCGAGATTCGCAAGTAGACAATTGCCACGGCCGATATAAATTATGCCTTTTCCCTGAAATTCGGTCACATCTTTCAGATTAAGATCACCTGCAGCGATGTACATCAAGCCATCGACGTAGAGAACCTTGCCATCGCCGGGCGCGCGTTCCTTGAGAAAATCAGCCGCAGACACATAATTCCAGCTTGCATTTCTCAAGTCAACAAGCCGACCGCGCTTCATTCCGATTACATTACTGCCGGTTGGCTGAGCCGGGTGTTCGAGTATCGGAGCCGGGAACTGCATCGGGTCATATTCGTTCTGCTGACCGTCTCCATCGTAATTCTTGATTTTTTCTCCCCATAAAGTGTTTACCGAGAGAGTATCGATTGCACGGCTTTTCATTCTTGTATCACCAAACAGACTTGGGGCCAGGTTGACATTTAGAGGCTCAACCAGAAAACTGCCAGCCTTGTCTTTTCTCAGGAATCTGTTAGTTATGACTCTTATGTTGACATCAGCCGGCTGGAGAAACTGAACCTGTTTGGTAAATTCATCGAGATAAGCCAGCTTGAAAAACCTCAGATATGCCTTTCCTTCGATCAGCACGGGCTTATCGTCATTCTCTCCGTAAAAGTGCGGCATTCTGCCAACCCTTGTTCTTTCGCGGTTAAATTCTTTGCCATCGACTTCTTCGCGATATTCTGCCATATACGGGCCATAGTTGCCGGAGCCCATGCTTATATTAGACAAACCGGCATAGCGATCCGGCAGGGTTGTATCCTGTGGTGCCCGACCGGGGGTATCCAGTTTCCAGATCGAGGCGGCGTCAGTGTAACCCCAGCGATAGATCCAGTTTTCCTGGCAGGTTACCAGCAACTTCCTAAATTCTGCGCAATTCGCATAATTATTACCATTGGCATTATCATAAAAGTCCTGACACATCATCTGAGCATAGGCATTCTCATTTTTCAGCGCTTTGATGGCTTTATCACACTTAGTTTTGAGCTCAGCACCAACCTTGTATGGATCGGTGGCAACACCGGCGCCAACCTTACAGGCATCAGCCGCCAGATTGATTACGCGCTCGTATTCATTGGTAACACGGGCATTCATGATAAACATATCAACTGTGACGCCCTGCAATGAGGTGAAAGGCAACTCATTCTGAGTGAACAGATACTTGAAATCCGGGTATCCCGATGGGATGGCTGGAAAAGAAACGAGTGGGCCGCCGCCAAATATCTGTGTAAAACCTGTAAAGCCATTATGTTCCTCGTAAAAAAGGTCGAACCAGAGATCTTTGCGGGGATCGCTGCATTCAGGATAATTGTCTGTACCTAGATAAATGCGCGAAACGTCATATCCCCCGCCGCCGTCAATACCCTCAACAAGCAGGCGAGACTTCAGTTTGCCTGACACACGGCTACTGATGACGTTATAATCATTGCTGTAATTCTTGACAAAAAGCGCATATTTATCAAGCGAATGACGAAGATCTATCAGCCTGACATCGCGCCGCTCATGGGCTTCCATGGTTATCTCGCCGGCCCCTTCCCGCCACGCCTTCGAGACGACATCTATATATCCGTTGTATGCTGACATAGAGTTGTATCTCGATCTCTGAAAAATGGTCAATACGGCACTGCTGCGAATCTTCAGGTTATAGCCGACCTTGGCCAGCTGCACAGTCTGTTGTGGCTCAAAATTTGATATAAGATCTACTGTAAAAGGCAAAGTCGGCTCCGGCGAACCTTCTGCCGGAAACACGCTGCGGAATCTGGAGAACGTCTGGCTCGAGGGATTCAGATTCACCTGACTCTTGATCATGGCTATCACTTCGGCATTAGCTGACTGAGCCAGTAAAGCCAGTCTGTTCTGGTCAACGTTTCTTGACAACTGGGTTACCGCGCCGGTCTTGAAGGTATTCAGCGCGAATGCCATTATGGCCAACCCAAGCAGCACGGTGACAACAATGTAAAGTATGAAGCCGCGCCTATCTGAAATTCTCATATTCGACTCACTTATCTGTTAAGGCAATTTTGACACCTTTGTTATTATATACGAAATTATCTCAGAAAATGATGCAATTTTTCAAGCGTTACGGTATGACCGCAATAATGCATGTTGCATTAACCGGCAAGTGCTGCTAGTTTGTCAGGTAAAATAAACCTGTGCCGTAAAACCGGAGGTGTGGTAATGAAATTTCGCAAAACAGTTATTCTCGCAGTTCTATTTCTCGCCATATTCTGCAGCCAGACTTTCGCGAAAACGTCTGATCTGCCCGTTGTTATCGCCTATCAGATCGACCGCGCCGAAAACTTTCTCAATGAACCGGGAAACAATCCTGTCGAGATACTGCGTCGGCTTGGCCGTTCGCTAAACAACCAGTGGGTTGCCAATCAGACTTCGCTGCTGGCTGCATCGCTTTTCGATTCAGCACTCATCGGCAACCCGGAATTCCTAAAACCGTTGCCAGATGCTCAGCTCTCAGATGAACAAAAAAAAGCGGCTGCAGACATGCTTAAAAAATATGAACCCGCGCTTCAGAAGCTGGTAAACGAATGTAAACCGGCTTCTCAGGCCATTTTAATCAGGGCTGTCTGTGAGAACCTATCTCTTCGCCAGGCAATCTCAGGAACTCCGCCAAAGAAAAGCGAGGGAGCAGGAGATGCAAGTGCTCTAGATCGCGCTAAAAAAGAGCTGATGCCGATTCTTGAAGCATCTGATTATCTGGCAGGTGCTCTGGTGATATCAGCCAACGGTTGCTTCGGCAAACTCAAGGTCATCTCCGAAAAAAGCCTGCTGGCTACCAACAAAATCGAGCACGATATAAGCATAGGCAAATACATCAACCACGAGGCCCTGATGTTCTTCTGCCAGACACATCCGCTCGAAAACCCGGCAGAAGCGTTTAAAGAACTCGCAGCTGTTCCCCAGTCGGCGACCGTCATCTCCATGGTCGCCTCGGCCGGGCTCGACTTCGAAAAAGACATTCTCGCCAACACTGCACGGGAAAGCATCTTGTATGTGAACCTGGAACCCAGTGGTGACGGGGGGATCCCTGATATAAGATTCGTCGCTCCGGTACCTGATATCGACAAGCTCCGGGGCAATCTCGACAAGTTCAAGCAGCTCTGTCAGCAGACCGGCATATTCACGCAGGCTATTGAAGGCGATTTCCCGATGGTTAAACTGAGCTATTTCATGCTGCCACAGGCGGCGGTTTATGCCGGGCTTTACGGAAGATTCCTCGTGATTGCAACAGCACAGAAGAACCTCGCCAGCGAACTTACCCATCTCAAGAATGTCGAAGACGGCCCGCAAAAAGCAGTCGAAATACCCGAAAAACAGAAGAGGTTCTGGAAAATACGCACAGATGATTTCAATTCACAGCTTCAGAAGTTGTTGCAGTCACCTGCTCTGGCCTCGCAAGGCATTCCACCGATAACCAACCTGACTTTCTTCGAAGACATCGAGCACCTGGTGTTAAAGAGCAGCGCCTCAGCATCAGAGATCGAATTCTCTCTCGAAATCCCCCTCAAGTCCGGGCCGGCGAGCAAACGCTGATAACCGGCGGTTTTTTCGATAAACTGGCTTTTTACTCAAACAAGTAGTAGCCTTTGAAAAAAGGTTTATGTTATACATAACTGAATAGTTCTGTCATAAGGGAGAAACTCTGATGGGGAAGAAAACAGTAACAGCTTTCTTACTGGTCGCTTTTGCTGTGACATTGTTTCTGCATGGCTGCGGCTCTGAACAAAAACCAGCTACCGACAAACCGCCTCAGGGCGAAGTAAAACCGGCACAGACAACCAATTCTGGCGAGACGTCGGCCAGCTCTCCTTACGCCAACACCGTTCTCAAGCTTGGCCGTATTCCTTTTACCAATTCGACGGCCATGGTTCACAAGCACAACAAGTTTCTCGAATATCTCACGAAAAAGCTTGGTGTCAAGCAGGTGAGACTGCAGACAGCTTCAAACTATGCCGAGATAATGAGCCTGCTGATTGAAGGCAAGATAGACATTGCCTGGCTGGCAACAATGACCTCGGTTGAAGCACGTAAGAACCCTGAAATAGAGCTTCTGGTCAAACCAATAAGATTTGGTACGACCTCATACCGTGGCATTATCATTGCCCGCCAGGACAGCGGCATCCGCAGCCTTAAAGATCTCAAGGGCAAAAAATTCGCCTGGGTTGAACCAGAATCGGCATCAGGTTACATTTTCCCGAAGGCGCTTCTGCTCGAAGCAGGTATCAACACCGACAAGGATTTTGCCGAAGAGACCACTTTTCTGAACAAACATGACGCGGTTGTGCTCAACGTTCTTCTTGGCAAATACGATGCCGGCGCCTGTTACGATGATGCCCGCAACACTCTGCGCGAAAAGGCCAAAATGGATGAGCTGACCATTCTGGCAACCACTCAGGACATTTCGAACGAGCCGATTGTTGTTCGCAAAAGCCTGCCACCAGACCTTATCGAAAAAATCAAGCAGGCATTGCTTGAATTGAACGTGAAGAACCCCGAGGGAAAAGAAATTCTTGACGACCTCACCGACGTTCAAGGTTTCCTTCCTGCCAAAGACACTGATTACGACTACATAGAAAAGGTACAAAAGCTCCTGGAAGAGCATAAGCAACCCTGATTAGCCGGAATGTAAAGTGAAAACAGCAGATCACGCCATAAAGTTTTCGATAAAAATCAAGTTCATCATCGGAATTGCCCTTCTGGTAGGGCTCATAATCATCATGAACTCGATCAATACCTCTCTGCGTGAGGAATCGCTGCTTACCACCTCGATGGACGAATCAGGTCTGCTGCTGTCAACGACTCTTGCCATCGCCTGCCAGGACCCGATCATCAGCCAGGCCTACGAATCACTTGTTCCCTACACTGAAAGAATAATAGTCGGCGGCCAGGATATACAGGAAATCGCCATACTTGATATCGATGGCAAATATCTGGCGCACCGCCTTAAGAACAGCACCGAAAGTCTGCTGGGTGAACTGATCGCCGAACCCATGCGCAAGAAGATTGAAAAATTCGAGTCGCCACAACGCGTTCTTTCGGATGACGGGCAATTTGTCGATTATATCTCGCCGATCAAGGTCGGGACTTCGAAGTTCGGCACCGTTATTCTGCGATTCAGTTTCGACCGCCTGACCGAAGCCAAGGAAGTCAGCCGCAAACATATCTACCTGATCGCGATGATAGGCCTGCTGGCAGGTATCGTGCTATCGGTGATTCTCGCAAAAGTTATCACCAAAGGCCTCGACAACCTGATAGAAGGGACTCAGGCAATTGAAAGCGGCGATCTCAGCTATCGCATACGGCAGTCATCAAACGACGAAATCGGGACTCTCGCACATCGCTTCAATGAAATGCTCGACGCCCTCGAAGCGAACAACAAGGCTCTCGACCGCAAGATTTTCGAGATTGAAACGCTGTTCAAGGCCAGTCAGGCCATGAACTTCCAGAGCGATACCGACAAGCTGATCAAGCAGATTCTCGAAATGGCCGGCAAAGCCATTCGTGCCCAGCGTTGCTCGATCATGCTGCAAACCGGAATGGGCACTGATGAGCTTGAGACAAAAATTGTGTTCGGTGCCGAAGGTGCCAATACCGCCTCAACTCCGCAGACATCGATCAGAATCAAGTCTGGCGAAGGTGTTGCCGGTACAGTTCTTAAAACCGGCAACAGCATCATCGTGAACGAAGGGCACAAAGATCCTCTTTTCAAAAGCTTTGACACTACAGCTGAATACGAAAAAACCATCGTCAATCTGATATCGGTGCCCTTGAAGATTAAAGACCGGGTTACCGGAGTTATCAACGGCGTCAACAAGCTGAACGATGAGCCTTTCACCGAAGCTGACCAGCGCCTTCTCGAAGCCCTGGCGCAACAGGCAGCCATGGCTGTCGAGCACGCCAGGCTTTATGAACTGGCGATTACCGACGGTCTCACCAAGCTCTTCATTCATCGCTACTTTCAGGGCCGCCTCGAAGAAGAAATGGTGCGGGCAAGACGCTATCATACCGCCTGTTCGCTCATTCTTTTCGACATCGACCACTTCAAGAAATTCAACGACACTTACGGTCACCAGCAGGGTGACATCGTGTTGATCGAGGTTGCCAAGCTGGTCAAGCAGACGGTTCGCGAAACCGTTGATATTCCAGCCCGCTACGGCGGCGAAGAGTTTGTCATTATTTTGCCGGAAACCGACGCTAAAGGCGCTCATCTCGTTGCCGAACGCCTGCGCAAAACTATCGAAGCCCATGATTTTCAAGGACAGGAACAGGCACTCAAAGTTACCGTATCACTCGGTATCGCCACATTCCCCGACCACGCAAGCGTCAAGAGCGTGTTGATCAAAAAGGCCGACATGGCCCTGTATGAATGCAAGGAGCGCGGTCGCAACTGCTCATTCATTTACGATGACAGTATTGCTGACAAAGAACAGGCCTGATGCCCTCTCTTCAAGCTGAGCCTGCCTGGCTCGAATCCCCGGCAATTCCTTTCGACCCTGTGCTGCAAAAGCCCGCTCATGCTGAAAACCTGATTAAGCCCCTGCAGATAGGCAAACTGACGTTGCCGAACAATCTGGTATTAGCTCCGATGGCAGGGGTAACCGATGGCTCGTTCAGGCTGCTATGTGCACGCCTCGGCGCAGGGTTCACCGTGTCTGAACTGGCAAGTGCCAAAGCGATAACGATGAAAAGCCGGCAGACCATCGACATGGTGAGATTTCAGGGGCAGTCGCGCCCTTACGCAGTACAGCTTTTTGGCGCCGACCCGCAGATAATGGCGAGGGCGGCCGCTTTTGTCGAAGAGCTGCAGATATGCGACGCCATCGACATCAACATGGGCTGCCCGGTGCCAAAAGTCGTCAAGACTGGTGCCGGTTCTGCTCTGATGAAGACTCCCGAGCTGGCCGCACAGCTGGTAACGGCGGTTAAGCAGGCAGTAAGCCTGCCGGTGACTATCAAATGCCGCATAGGCTGGAGCGAAAACAGCATCAACGTGCGGGATTTCGTTAAAACAGTTGTCGATGCCGGCGCCGAGGCGGTGACTGTGCATGCAAGAACCAGGCAGGCCGGCTATGCGGGCATAGCTCAATGGCATCATCTTGAAGGAATAAAAGACATCTGCGGGCAGGTGCCGTTTATTGCCAACGGCGACATCTCTTCGCCCGAGCATGTCAGGCAATTACACGAACGCACCGGCTGCGATGGCTACATGATCGGCAGAGGGTGTGTCGGCAGGCCCTGGTTATTCTCGCAGCTTCTCGGCCACGAGCTTTACCTCGACCGCGCGATTCAATGGAAGATTTTTCGTCATCACCTGATTGACATGCTGATGGAACATGGGCCAACAGCGGTTCCGCTCTTCAGAGTGCATCTATTCGGCTATCTGAAGAGCCACGCCAACGCAGCCCGCCTGCGCCATGCCCTGTGCAACGAGCGAAACCCTGAAGTAGTGCTGCAGACAGGGCGCGAATTCTTCACGGCATAAATTAGTTTCTGGCAAAGCTAATGAATTCTTTACCAGACGCCGATTGACACAATATTCCAACGATGTTACGATATATACTCATCTGACCGCGATTAGAAGGATTACAT
>CAZMWO010000009.1:0-21743 GCA_964569565.1 uncultured bacterium
ACTTGCTATTCACTTTTCGGGAATTTAGGATCCCACTCATAACTGAATCTTTACCTCCCATTAACCGGCGTAATGGAAAAGAATTACAATCTGGTGTATTTTTTAGCTATGCAGCTTGAACACATATCTACCGGGAACATTTTTGAACTGCGCCTCAAATGGCTGGCTCCATTCTCTGCCAGTGTTTTTGTCGCAGTGCTGCTGCTTGGTTCGCAAAAAATGCTGTTGCGCCTGCCTGAGCCAACCATAATGATCTGCGCTTTTTTTATTTTTTTCATTCTGGTCTGCCGCGTGGCTGCCAGTTTTACTGACCGACTCGCCGCCGGCATGAAGATAAGTTACCCGACATTCATTCTCTGGTGCTACCCGATGACGGTTGTCGGCGCGGTTACGCTGAGCTCATGGCTTTTTCTCGGGCTGTCAAACCGCCTGCTTGGTCGAGGTTTCTGGAATAACTGGCTTGGCTTGACCGGTCAGGATACGACCTCATTCTTTTTTACCTGCTTTGCCTCGATGCTGATTGTAGTGACCCTGCAATTCGCTTCTTCGATTCTTCAGGTATTCAACTGGATCATCGAAATTTCGCGCGGCCACGTTCAAAAAGTCAGCAACGAACTTATTCAGGCAGGCAATGTTACTGTCGATATCGGCGACACTCTCGAGCGTATGCGCCAGGATGGGGAACAGACCAGAACCAGCCGGGTGCGCGCGACAAGGCTGAACCGGCTGGCTTTGCTTGGCGTTTTTATGCTCGGGCTTGTTTTTGCTGGCTGGGTAACCTTTTTCAGGCCGGCCCTGATTCTTTATTATCGTGCCGAGATACAGCTGCGCACCTTTCTCGAACCGGCAGCCGCCTACGAGACGCTCAGACACCTTACCGAGCGTTTTCCCGACTACCGCTACATGGATTCGGTGACCTATCGTATGGCCTGGATACTGGACCGCAGGCTCAATCAATTCGAGCAGGCCAGAGCAGGGTATGAAAACTTTATCAAACGATTTGGCAGACAGAATGTCTGGTCAGACGAAGCAATTGCCAGCCTGGTCAGACTCTCATTCGACAAGCTCGGCGACCCTGAGCAGACGCTTTACTGGACGGCGCAGTATCTCGAAAACCGGCCAGACGGAATCATGGCGCCACACATGTATCTTTATCGCATCAGAGCCTTCAAACGCAGCAATCAGCCTGAAATGGCCGAAAAGGAAATGGCTGAAGCGCAAAAGCGTTTCGATATGAACGCAAAAATACAGATCATCAGCAGCGAAGACCGTCTTATCGATCTGGTCAGCTTCGCTGACGCCCTGAAGGCCGAAATCAGCGCAGACCGTCAATAAACCCGGCGATCAAAGGTGCGCTCAGCACTTTGGCCAGCCCGAGACCGCGCCGTGTGCGCAGCTGTTTGCGCCCTTTCTGTGGCCGCAGTTCTTCTAGAAACACTTCTTCGAGCACCATACCCAGCAGCAAAGCGCCGCCTTCAGACCCGGCCAGAATCACCGGCGCGCCGCTGTAACCGGCAAATACTTCGAAATCCACGTAAAACAGCGGATAAAGGTTTGCCGGGCGCAACGGAAAGCTCGAAACCACGCCACTGCGGGCAAAGGCAAAGCCGGCCTCATTGCAGGCCTCGCCATAAGGAAAGCCCGGAATGAGCACCTGAGAACCGGCACCGACATTGGCACGTCCCAGTTGTCTTTCGTCAGCGATAAAGTCGCGAGACAGCACACAATAATCGGCTTCTCCCGGCAGTTCAATCTTGATCGCCGCCAGATCGAGAGTTGCATGACTGACATAAAGAGCACGACCTTGTTGGCGGAGCTGCACCTGCAAAGGCAGTGGAAAGTAGATATTGCGCTCACATCGCCGCAGATTAATCCGGGCAAAGTCTTCGGCGATGCAATTGAAACTGTGCGCGCTGCTGACGAGCCAGACCGCGTTACGGCCAGATGCTTCTACCATGAAGGCAGTGGCAAAAACCTGTTCCCCGGAGCTGTCACGGCCGCTGAGCGAGACAACCGAACGCATCACCGCATCGATTCCCGCCGCAGACACGG
This sequence comes from uncultured bacterium, assembly GCA_964569565.1. Lineage (GTDB taxonomy): Bacteria > Muiribacteriota > Ozemobacteria > Ozemobacterales > Ozemobacteraceae > Rifleibacterium. The sequence goes on from CAZMWO010000009.1 coordinate 2,053, forward strand.
CGGCCGGCAGCATCAGTAACATAATCAGAGATAACATCAGATGCGCTCTTATTATATCAACGAGCATTAAATTTTGTCGCGAGGCCTGAAGACGGGTTTGCTTTTTCGTAAGCTTGTGAGCGAAGCGGTTTGCCGAAGGCAAAGGCCAGCTCTGAGCCAATCCTGGAGAAAAAGCATCCCGTCTGATGGCCGAAGCTTCTGGTTTAACAAAAATCAACGCGCTTTTGTATACCAGCTGCACGAATAATGCAGGTTCGAATGCACCGAAGAAAAAGCCAGTTGATGGCACCGGCGGATTAGTTGTAGACAGACTCAAAAACACAATAACTCTCTCACATTCAGATAAACAGGCTGGCCATGACTTCGTCAGCAAAGCGCAGACCACAGTCGCTCAGTCTGATTCTATCACCTTCGCGCCACAGATTGCCAGATTCTATCTGTCTGGCAAAAGTAGTGTAAAAGTCTTCGGACTGCCTGCCAAAACATTTCTCAAATTCTGCCAGGTCGAGACCCTCCTGAACAAGCCTCAGTCGCAGCATCAGGTGTTCATTCCGCCGATCGGTCAACGAAAGCCGTTCGATTGTCGGCGGCTCCTGAGCCAGCCAGCGTCTTAGATCGGGCGGGTTGGCCAGCCTGATGCCGTCGCGACTAGATACTGCCGCCGGCCCGAGCCCCAGATAATCACCCTGGCTCCAGTAATTCAGATTGTGCCGACACGCAAGGCCGGCACGCGCATGATTCGATATTTCGTAGTGCTCGAACCCGGCTGCAGCTAGAGCGTCGCGCACTTCATAGAGTTCTTCAGCACCAATATCGGCGGGGTCAGGCAGCAGTCCCTGGCTCACTGCCTTCTGCATTGGCGTATTCTCTTCGAGGGTCAGAAAGTAAGCCGACACATGCGCAAATGGGTATTTTGTCACCAGCTGATGAAGATCATCGGCCAGCGAAGGGCAGCCCGGCACTCCGAGAATGAAATCGCCACCGACATTTTTGAGCCGCGCAAACGCGGTGTCGAGAGCGCGATAAACTGCATCCATGCTGGCACGCCGGCCGAGAACTACAAGTTCACGATCATTCAGGCGTTGAATACCCATGCTCAGCCTGATCTGCGGCAATGTAGCCAGATAATCTGCGATTTCGGCAGTCAGCGTTTCAGGGTTGCTTTCGAATGTCCATTCCTGTAGTAAAGACTGGTTGGGCAGAAGGGTTCTGATGATTTCAACAAGACGTTGCAGATTAGCCAGTCCGATACAGGTCGGGTTGCCACCGCCGACAAACACCGTCTTAAAATGGCCGGTTGCGGGCTCAAAGCGCGCGCGCGCTTCTTCCGCCAGACGCTGCAGATAGAGTTCGATCGAATTCTGTCCCGGTGTTTCAGAATAAAATCCGCAATAATCGCATTTGCTCAGACAAAATGGAACATGCAGGTAAAGACCGGCATGGTTATTCTGGCTCATTATGCCCACCAAAATGCTTTTGCAGGGTTGTAACCAGTACCCCGTCTGCTCCACGTGAAACAATACGCAGGGGAGTAAAACCTGCCAGCGCCGACTGCCTGAGAAAGTCGATGATCAGCACAAAAGTAAGCAGCAGATTAGGCCAGGCGTTGATATGCCACTGTCCTGACCAGGTCAGGCCTGCATCAGAAAAAGGCCAGAGATAATAAACCGGCCACTGGTAGCCATCGGGGCCGCGGGCGCCAATGATGTCACAGAGCAGATGCAGATGAAATATGGCGACGAACCAGGCAACCAGCCGCCAGTTTCTGCGGCTCAACCAGTATACTGCCGGAATCAGAAGCAGGCAGAACAGGCCGCAGTGACCAAACTTGTGGTGATATGCCGAAAACAACTCGGCTTCGCCGCCGCGCACCAGATCGGCCACAGCGCCAAGGCCATCGATGTCGGGAATCACCGAAGCGACGGTCAGCAGTGCGGTGTCGCGCAGCTGACGACTGTGTCTGAGACCGGCGTTCCAACCGATAAAGAAGTGCGTAATGATGTTCATTGGCCAGTTCTGTGCAGGCAAGGATGGATGTGCTGTCTGCTCATCGAGAATATGTTAACATGAATCATAATCAATTATGGAAGGAAGCGCAGGATGATTTTTGAACAGTTCAGCCTCGGGAACATGCAGAACTTCTCTTATCTGTTTGCCGACGAGGGGGGTCGCGAAGGTTTTGTCGTCGATCCGGCTTTCGACCACAACAAGATTCTTGAAATTGTCAAAAAGCATCGGGTCAACCTGACCAGAATTTTTCTGACCCATCATCACTACGACCACATCAATGCCGCCAACCAGGTCAAGGCACAGACCGGCGCCGAGATTCTCTGCCATCGCGATACGGCGCCGCTGCTGCATGGTGCCGCGACACCCGACCGTTTTATCGATGAGGGCTACAATTTCAAACTTGGCGACAACAAAGTTGTCTGCCTGCACACGCCCGGGCATGCGCCCGGCTCGCTCTGTCTTATCGTCGCCGATAAATGGCTGGTTACCGGTGATACCCTGTTTATAAACGACTGCGGCCGGGCCGACCTCGCCGGCAGCGACCCGAAACTGCTTTTCGCAAGCCTGCAGCGTCTTAAAAGCCTGCCTGACCACCTGCAGGTCTGCTGCGGTCACAACTACGGCCCGCATGCTATGCGCACACTTGGCGAAGAAAAGCGTCTGAATCCGACGATGAATGCAAGAAATCTAGAAGAATTCTGCAGGCTGCCCTGACCTGGGCCTCTCAGTTTACCATTCGTAGGGGGTGCCCTGTTTGAGGGCCCAGTAGGCTGATTCTTTCCAGCTTTGCTCGAAGTCGGCCTCGCTGATTTTGAATATCTGCTTTAGTGCATCGGCAAAGGCTGTGCCCTTGCTTACCTTTTCAATCAGGCTCATCATGTCACGACAGCCTCTTTCGAGAGAACCGGTGCGTTTGATCAGAAAACAGGTCATCAGATAAGACTGGGCTGTCGCGGTTTCAAACACCGATGGCGATGTATAACCTTCTGAGAAAATACTGTTGAGCATATTTCCGGAAACCAGCTTGGCCAGGCCTGATTCGATACTTTTCTGGGCGATCAGCAGACGATAGCGCTGGCTGATCGGGCTGGCGGCAAGCACTTCCGCCATGCCGTGCTGCATCCAGGCTGTTGCAGTACGATTGGTTTTAGCCTCAGGAATCAGAATCTGTATGATCAGTCTGGTAAGCTCGCCTGCCAGCAGGTGTCCTGGCAGTTCTTCGATCAGCGGTCCCATTTCGTCGTCACCGAGTTCGTCGAAGTTGGCGAGAATGATGTTTCTGATCATATCTGCATCATAGTAGATGGTCGTGACCGTAACTACGGTATTAGCAGGCTCATAGAGCGCAATGGTCGGCCCCAGGCCTTCTGCCGAGATAAAATTGATGAAAATCGGCACAGTAAGGGTTCCTATGCGTGAGGCGATACGTTCGTACATTCTGGCCAGCTCGGAGCCGAGAACGCTGCGAGCTGAAGGGTCTATACCAGAGCCAAGCGTGATCTGAAATTTGCCATCGCCTGAGACTTCGGTTGATCCCTGCGCCGAGGCGGTCTGAACATCGGCCGGTGTCGAAGCAGTCGCGCCAGGAAGAGCTTCGGGAACAGGTATTTCGGCAAAGCCGGTCACAGAGGCACCTGCAAGTCGGTTGTTTATTTCGGCATACAGGCGGAGGTCATCAGCCAGCGCCGGAAACCCGACCAGAAACTGCAACATGCCGATACGATTCGGGTTCATCTGAAAACCCTTGCGCAACCAGGTCAGAGCCTGCCGGTTGTCGCCGATCTTGAAACAATAAAAAGACTCGAGATAGCAGACCATACTGCGCTCTGCCACCCGTTTGCGCCATTCGTCGAGAGCATTGCGTGCATCGGCGGTGCGATCAGCCAGCAGCATCAGGGTGATGTAGATCGGGTAAGCTTCCGGGTCGGTAAACGGCCGCGAACTGGCCGCATCATTTAGTATCACGTTAACTTCGTTCATACGGCCATTCTGCAAGGCAAACAGTGCAGCGGTAAGGCTTACCGAAGGCAGGTTATAACCACGCCTGAAGGCTCGCGCCAGTCTGGTCGCCGCCTTATCTTTTTCGTTGCGCTGCAGCAGGTGACCGACCCAGAGAAGTTCCAGCTCAGGATTGCCCGGGTCGCGGACCCCGGCTTCCTGAAGAGCCTGGCCGGCTTCGCGAACCTTGTTGAGATCGAGCAGGATCCGGGCCTGGGTAATGTAGGCATCAGGAGAAGAGGGATTGGCCTTGCTGAACTGGTCAACCAGCGAAAGTGCCCGACTCCACTGGTCGAGGTCATAAAGCGCCCTGAAAAAGCTGCCGGAAGAACTGCCGGGGTTGGAATCTTCGATCATCGCTTTTACAAAAAGCAGCAAGGGGTGATATGGCGTCTTTTTGAGATTGGTTTCGACAATATTCAAGGCATCCCGGTTTCGGCCGAGATACCAGGCACACAGGGCGGTCAGCGCCGGACCATCGGAACCGGGGTATTTCTTTTCGTATTCTTCTGAGAGTGCCAGAGCCAGATAGACCTGGCCACGTTCAAGCGCTTTCATAATGGCACCGGCATGCAACTTCGGGTTGGCGAGTCGTTCCTGAATCTTTGGCAACGCTTCAGATATCTCGTTAAAATGGTCAGCCAGTTTTGTCTGATCGACGGGAATCGGCCGCGGTTTAGCCGGCAACCGGGTCAGGTAACGTTGCGCCACTTTGTTGGTTAAAGAGAGAGCGCTGGCCCGGCGCAGCCACTCGGCCGACAACAGGGGCTGTTCGGCCTGCAGCTCGATTATGCCAAGCAGATTGAGCAGGTTCTGACTGCGGTTGCCATCAAAAAAAAGACGCAGTGCAAACAACCTTGATTCTTCAAGAAAGCCTGAAGCCATGGCTTCACGCGCCATGCGATAAAGTTCTTTGGGAGTATGCAGGTTCGGCTTGTCAAATGCCTCACGCGCAGATGGCCCGCTCCAGCCGGCAGACTGCGCCGACAAGCTTCCCTGAAACATCAGTATAAAAACAACACTAATTGCTGCAGCGATAAGTTTTTTCATAATTGTCATTATATCTACCACCTCTAGCTTAGCCAAGCATGGTTATCAGGCCGGCTGAGTCAGCTTCTTGCGTAAAATAACCTGATTGCCGCGACCAAGATAAATCACTTCGTCAAAGTTCATCCTGGCAAGCAATATGCCACGGCCGTGCATCGACATAAGATTGGCCGGGTCGTTCGGATCAGGCACACTGTGCCAGTCGAAGCCCTCACCTTCGTCTTCGATCACCCACTCACACACATCGGCCTTCATCTGAAACTGAATCTGCACGCGCCGGTGCTTGTAGGGTTCCTGGCTCGATCTTTCGTTTACCAGATCGTTGAGATCGCAACCCTTGCACTCGATCGCGCTGGTTTTGTCAAGGTAAGTGATGCCAAGATTGCCGTGCTCTATAGCATTGATGATAATCTCGAGCAGTCCCAGCCTTATACCCATGCGGTCGACCGGCTGAATACGCCCTTCGGTTTCCTGCATCAGGCGGTCGGCAACTTTGCCGAGCACTTCGAGACGATTATCCAGACGCAGCTTGAGATAACGCTCTTGAATGAAGCCAACGACCTCACGCTCGACTGTGCGTGCAGCCAGCACATCAGAATATTTTTTGAGATTGGCTATGATGTCTTTGGGTACAACCGGTTTGACCAGGTAATCGTTAGCTCGCAGCCTCAGAGCCTTAAGTGTAAACTCGGCGCTGCCAAATGCCGTGGTCATGACCACTATCGTTTCATGCGACTTGCGCCTGATCCGTTCCAGCATTTCGAGCCCATCCATGACCGGCATCGAAATGTCTGAAAAAATCAGATCAGGCGCAAAAGACTCGAACATGGCAAGACCTTCGGCGCCATCGCGCGCTTCCATCACCTCGTAATCACCCATGCGGATGACCGAGGTAATATACTGGCGCGAAAATGTGTCGTCTTCAACGACCAGCACTTTCATTCTCGTTTGCGGCTGATCCATTCGATGCCTTTCAGAACACTGGCGGGCGGGTGCCCACGAACATGATACATGCAGTTGTATTTCAACAGCGATCAGTTAAATTGTAACACAAATGCAGTCTTCAGCTCAAAAAAAGTGGCCGGGCTGTACCCGGCCGACCCGTTTTTAATTATAGAACATTGATTAACTCGCGGCGGCCTGTCAGCCGGATCGCTTATTTAACCACAAAGCTGATCATGCGCTTCGCCACATAAATAAACTTGACTATCTGCTTGCCTTCAAGGTGCTTCTGCACCTTTTCGCTCGCTTCTGCGGCAACGCGGGCACCGGCTTCATCGATATCGACCGGCAACTCGAGCTGGTCGCGCAGTTTGCCGTTAACCTGCACCGGCAACGTAATCGTCGATTCGACCAGCGCTTTTTCGTCATGAACCGGCCAGGTCTGCTGATGCACCGAGCCTTTTTCTCCGATCTGTTCCCATAATTCGTCGGCGAGGAAAGGCGTGATCGGGGCCAGCAGCCTGAGCAGAGTCTGTGCTGCCTCACGCCAGAGCGTCGTCGAAGCCAGCTGCGTCTTTTTGGCAGCATCGATCATGGCGTTGGTCAGTTCCATCAGACGTGCAATAGCGGTATTGAAGCTGAAATTGGCGAGATCGTTACTGACCGCTTTTATCGTGCGGTGCATGGTGCGATAGAGATCTTCGGCATCTTTTCCTTCGGCTTTGCCGGAACCATTACCGGGGTTCTCGCTGATCAGGTCGTAAACCCGGCTGACGAAGCGATGCATGCCGCGCATGCCTTCATCTGACCACGACACTTCGAATTCAAAGGTGCCAAGGAACAGTATGAAGGCGCGCAAGGCGTCGGCACCATATTTTTCGACCATTTCGTCGGGTGTAATGACGTTGTTTTTCGACTTGCTCATCTTGCTGCCATCAGCCGCCAGCATCATGCCCTGATTGCGCAGCTGACTGAAAGGCTCGATAAAGTTAACCAGACCGGCATCATACATGACTTTCGTCCAGAAGCGGGCGTAGAGAAGGTGCATTACCGCATGCTCGGCGCCGCCGACATACAGGTCGACCGGCAGCCAGAACTTGGCAGTTTCGGCATCGAATGGCGCCGAATCAAGCTTCGGGCTGATAAAGCGCAGAAAATACCATGACGAGCAGGCAAAGCCGTCCATGGTATCGGTTTCGCGCCGCGCCTGTTTGCCGCATTTCGGGCAGGTAGTGTTGACCCATTCGCTGATCGCTGCCAGCGGCGATTTGCCATCTGAACCCGGCTTGAATTCTTTGATATCAGGCAGTTTAACCGGCAACTGATCATCAGGAACCGGCACTTCACCACAGCTGTCACAATGAATAATCGGAATCGGTGCGCCCCAGTAGCGCTGTCGCGAAATCAGCCAGTCGCGCAGTTTATAGTTAACGCGGCCGGCGCCGAGTTTCTTTTCTTCGAGCCAGGCGATCATCTTTTCGATGGCTTTTTCGCTGGTCAGGCCACTGAACTGGCCCGATTCGATCAGAGTGCCATACTCGGTATAAGCCTGCTGCAGCTCGCCCTGCGGCTTGCCGTCAGGGGTGATGACCTCTTTGATGGCGAGGCCATATTTTTTGGCAAAAGCAAAGTCGCGCTCGTCATGCGCCGGAACCGCCATAACTGCGCCGGTGCCGTAGCCATAGAGAACGTAATCGCCGATGAATATCGGCACTTTTTCGCCGTTGAACGGGTTGATCGCGAAACTGCCGAGGTTGACGCCGGTCTTCTCTTTTTCGGTAGACAGACGATCGATCTCTGACTTCTTGCGTGAATCGGCAATATAAGCTTCTACTGCCGCTTTGTTGTCAGGGTGCGTGAGCTTTTCGACCAGCGGATGCTCGGGTGCCAACGTCATAAAGGTAACGCCAAATATAGTGTCAACACGGGTCGTGAAGATAGGAATATCATGCTGTTCGCCATTTATCGGGCTGATGCCCTTGAAGTTGGCTTCAGCACCGATACTTTTGCCGATCCAGTGTTCCTGCATCTTCTTGATGCGGTCGGGCCAGTCGACGGTTTTGAGGTCTTCAATCAGACGGTCTGCATAAGCAGTGATCTTGAAAAACCACTGGTTGAGGTCTTTCTTTTCGACCTGTGATTCGCAGCGCCAGCAGCGCCCCTGCTCAACCTGCTCGTTGGCGAGAATGGTGCGGCAGTCCGGGCACCACCACTGGGCCCCGGTGGCCTTATAGGCAAGGCCGCGCTTGTGCAGAAGCAGAAAGAACCACTGCGTCCATTTGTAGTAGCCGGGATCGGTCGAATTGATTTCGCGCGACCAGTCGTAGCCGCACTCGACCAGGCTGAGCTGGCGCCGATAGTTACTGGCATTCTTTTCGGTAGTAACGGCCGGGTGAACGCCCATCTTGATCGCAAAGTTTTCGGCGGGCAGGCCAAAGGCATCCCAGCCCATGGGGTGCAGAACGTTGAAACCCTGCATTCTTTTCATACGCGAAACCACGTCGGTTGGCACGTAGTTGCGCAGATGCCCTACCGAAAGGCCGTTTCCTGAAGGGTAAGGAAAAAAGTCGAGGCAGTAAAATTTTGGCTTACTGCGATCTTCTGAGGTCTTGTAAAGCCCCATTTCACGCCATTTCGGCGGCCATTTTGCCTGAACTTTTTGCGCATCGTAACGTTCTGCCATGATATTGCTCCGTATCGTTGATTTGTCTGCGTCATAATAGTTTTACCGGCAGACAAAGTCAACAGCACGCAGAATTTCATCATGATTGCCGGCTTCTTTCAAAGCCTTGCCGAGAGGACCAACCATGTCGGTAAGAGACTCGCCAGCCTCAAACTGACAGAGTTTGCGCGAACTCGCGCCAACATTCTGCACAATCAGAGTTATTGTTCCCCTGTCGATATCTGACTCCACTATAGTATAAGCTATTTCTGTTGCCCGGTACAAAGATCTACGCGTTGCAGACGGCGTGCGTTTGCCACTACGTTGATCGAACTGAAGGCCATGGCAACCTCTGCCAGCAGCGGGTGCAAAGCTCCCGCCATAGCCAGCGGAATCATCACCAGGTTATAAAAAAATGCCCAGAAGAGATTCTCGCGTATTTTACGGAATGTCGCCCGACTCAGGTGCACCGCCCGCACAACCGCGCCTAAATTTCCCTGTACCAGAACGATATCACCAGACTCAATCGCAATATCGGTTCCTGTTCCAATCGCTATTCCAACATCAGCCTGTGTCAATGCAGGTGCATCGTTGATCCCGTCGCCAACCATCGCCACCCGATGACCAGCCGCCTGCAACTGCTTCACTCTGTTTGCCTTTTCCCCTGGCAAAACTTGCGCCACCACTTCATCAATGCCGGCTTCAGAAGCTATAGCCCGCGCCACTGTCTCATTGTCGCCCGTCAGCATAATCGTATGAAAGCCCAATGTCTTCAATTGTCGAAGCGCCTCGGAACTGTCCGGCTTGATCCGATCGGCAACAGCAATCAATCCAAGCTCACGATCTCCAGCAACCACTCGAATCACCGTCTTCGCCTGTTTTTCGAGCCTTGACCGGTTTTCCCGCAAAGCATCTGGCAGCGGTCCCGCCATCAAGGCATCCGTTCCCGCTGCCACCGGCAGGCCGCTTAGCGTGCCACGAACTCCTCCGCCGGTTACAGCCTCGAATTCTTCCGCCGGATCAGCTGAAACACCTCGATCCCTGGCTTCCCGCACTACGGCTTTCGCAATCGGGTGTTCGCTGTTGCGCTCCAATGCAACCGCCACCCGTAACAACTCGTCAACTGTCACTTGATCGGCCGGCAAAATATCCGTGACACCGGGTTGTCCTTCCGTGACTGTACCGGTCTTGTCAAGTACCAGCACATCCACATCCCGCAAAATTTGCACAGCCGCACCCTTGCGAATCAAGATGCCATTCTCGGCCCCAAGACCTGATCCAACCATCAGCGCAGTCGGTGTTGCCAGTCCCAGAGCACATGGGCACGCAATCACCAGCACCGCAATAGCCGCATGCAGCGCCAGCGCGAACCTCCCCAGATCTGGATTGACCCACGGAAGAAAGCTTGCCATCCAAAGCGCCAATGCACTCATCGGAGCCGGAAACAACAGCCACACAAAAAAGGTCAATAATGCCAGGCCCAGCACTATCGGCACGAACACAGCTGTCACACGATCTGCCAATGCCTGTATAGGCACTTTTGAACCTTGCGCCTCTTCTACCATCCGGATGACCTGGCTCAGAAACGTGTCTTTGCCCGTACGCGATGCTCGAACGCGCAGCACGCCCGCAAGATTGATCGTTGCGCCAATAACAGAGCTGCCGGCCTCTCTCTTCACCGGCATGGATTCCCCGGTAACCAGCGACTCATCCACACTGCTGCTTCCCGCAACCACTTCGCCATCTGTCGGGATCTTTTCACCCGGACGAACAACCATGATGTCGCCAGGAACAAGCTCAGCTACCGGAATATGCAGTTCTTCGCCCGCGCGCTCGACACATGCCTCCCTGGCTCCCAGCGTCAAAAGCTTGCGAATCGCGAGCGAGGCTTTCCCGCGTGACTGCATTTCGATATGCCGTCCAGTCAAATGAAACGCCATAATCATGCCGGCCAGACCACCAAAATTAGCCAGCACAGGCAATTCGATAAAATGCTGCAATAACGCCAGCATACCGGTTAGATACGCAGAAAGAGTGCCAAGTGAGATGAGCACATCCATGTTCGGCGCAAGACGGCGCGCCGACTGCCATGCGCTGCGTAGCGTCGCGAGCCCCGGCCATAACAGGACGAAGCCGCTCAGCAGCACCATGCCAAGATCGTGCGCGAACATTCCGCCGGGACTGTTGTCACCGTGACCAAAATACATCGGTATCATCCAGATCGTAATCGGTACGGTACCTGCCCATGCCAGCCACATACGGCGGCGGGCCATGCGGCCCTCATCCTCTTCCAGCCGATGCGAAACGCTTTCTTCAACCACAGAAAACCCGGCCTTGTCGATTGCCGCTTTCAATGCTTCGTAATCCAGATTTGCTCCAGACCCGGCGTTAACATGCGCCGAATGAGCAGCAAGGCTGACGCTTGCGCTCTCAACGCCGGCAACAGCCAGCAACGCCTTCTCCACACTGGCCGCACAGCTGGCGCAATGCATTCCCTTAATATACAGCGTTATTTTTGTCATGATCTCTCCTGGCGATCGTCCAATCTTTATGCTTTTCGACAAATCATGGTGACAACGCCGAACTGCGATTCAAGCCGAACGATGTCTCGCACTTTCTGCGCCTGCGCACTTGATTTTGCAGGAACCGAAACAGACAGATTTACCTTAATCCCTTGATGATGAGCCGCAACGCGCCCTCCAGGTCAGATGCAAGACCACCGGCAGACCTTGTAAGAGTCCACCGGATCAGACTTCCCTGCAGAACCCCGAATACCGCAAGTGCTGCAGACTTAATATTCAGATCTGCTGAGAATTCACCAGAAGCGCAACCCTCCCTGAAAATGGAAGCCATGATGGCTGAAATCCGGCTTCCCCTTTCATTAAGCGAGTTCATAATGCCAGGCTGATCGGTGACACCTGCCTCAGAAAGCAAAAGCAACGGGTTGAACTGATGGTCAATGAGATGCGACAAATGAGCCTTGCCCAGCTTGATCAGCTTTTCGGATGCCGGTATAGACTCTTGCTTCAAAGCATTGAGTTTTTCCTCCCAGCCTTCAAACATGAAGTTGATCAGTTCCCGGAGAAGATCCTCCTTATTCTTGAAGTGGCGATATACCGCCGGTTCGGAGATGTCGACCGCTTCACCGACCCGCCGCATGGTCAACCTGGCGGTTCCCTCAGAAAACACCAGATTACGGGCAGCAAGAAGAATCTGTATTCTCCGGCTGCTGTCAGAATTACTTTGGCGCGGCATGTTTTCTACCTCCGAACCAGGCTGATATGACTATTCGTCATGTCCCTGACATGACGAAATCTTGCCATGAGGGTCAGTAACGCCTTCTGTCTCATGCTGATGGCCACTCTCTGCGGCTATGAGCCCGGAAATAGCCTCCACGTAGTGAACGTATTCAACATAGGCTGCAACATACTTACGGCCCTCAGCAACACTATTATTCATAGACTTTCTTTTTTCAAGCACATTATTGTATTTCTCCTGCACCTTTTGAGTGAGATCCTTCGTCAGTAATTCGATTTTGGACTGTTTGAAAACTGCCTGGACTTTGTCAGGTATGCGGCTTCAAGAGCTTCGATCAGGCGGTGGAATTCTTCATGCTTGCCCGCGCCGATTCTGGTCTCTTCGAGACTGTCGAAATCCCGCAGAATTGCAGCCTGCCGAGCCTCCGGCAGAACAGAGTCGCCCATGGGAAAAAGAATATTGTTTTCTTTTTGAATGTGGGCAGACAGAAGGTTTATGTAATCACGGGCATGAGAAATGAATTTCTGCGGACCTTCTTTTTTCAGGACTTCCAGACCAGCTTTCATTCCCGCGATGGCCGCGCGGCCTTCCTGATGTTCGACCAGCATGCGCCCGATCGGACCGCCATCTTTCGGGATACCCACTGACTGATAGGCCGGAAAAAGAAATTCTTCTTCTTTAGCATGGTGACATTTATCAGCAAACACCTGAAAAAATTCCATGATGCCAGGGAGATGACTTTCCGGAACTTCTTCCCGACGTTCGAGCTTTTCACAGATTTTTTCCAGAACAGCAAGCATAACCAGAATGGCTTCATGCTCGGCTTTGAGCTGATCAGATGGTTTCATAAGGTTGCCTCCATTTTATGTTAGTTATTGATAACTAACATGAAAATATCCGAAACAAACCACATGTCAACAGAGAAATTTTTCTGAGAAAACATCGCCATGCGACCCGTAGAGTAAACCGAGGGGAAGGTGAAAGTCCCTTCCGCCTCAACTCCTCATCGAACCGGACATGCGGATTTGCCAGCTTTCTACATCAGTTCTACTTTGCAGCTATGAGATAATTCTCTGCAATCGTTCTTCGCAATGCTCCTGCAGACCCAGTTCGACGACTATATCAAGCATGTTTATGCTACCACCGCCACCGCAGAGGCAGTCATTTGCTTCAACTGCTTCCTCTATGAAATCATCCAAAAATTTATCAAAATGATCGCTGCAGTTGCGGTAAATGATGATCTAGCGACCCCATACCGTGAATTCTCCGACATGTTTCTTTTTGCGCATTCTTTTTTTCATAACGCTTTAATGTTCCCCAAAATGCCCTCTATCAGTCCGTAACAGCTGTTTGAGTCAAGATAAGGCCAGTTCAAATTTTTTCTTATTCTTAATTCGATAGATTGTGAAATCTCGATCTATAGTGGCGATCTTGGTTATATTCAACTCTTCGGCTAGATAAACGAGACAAGCGTCTGCAAAATCCATGGGAAGATCTTTGTATTTGATAGTAAGATCTCTAAGTCGATTAAATGCAGGAACTTCTATGTTGCCGACTTCGACAGCACCCTTGCTGATCCAATCCAGGAAATCAATTTGCGCATTACGGTTAAAATCAAGTAAATGCAGCGTTTCGGTAATCGAGGCCAAGGTTGTGACAAGAGGAAGCTTGTTCTCTCTGACAAAGTTCACGGCTTTTTTATGATGTTTGTCATCTGCGTCAAATAATGCTATCAGCGGGCCAGAATCAATCAGGATTTTTTGCATTTCTTTTGTCCTGGAGCTTTTGCTGCAAAATTGCTTTGCGATTTTCAGACAGGCTGGACTTTCCGCTGGAATATTTACCAAACAGCGATTTTCCAGCAGTCCAGGCATTATTTTGTTCTAATTGCTTGAGATAGGCCTTTATACTTTTCCTGACAATTTCAGATTTAGAAATACCCAACATTTCAGCAATGTTATTCAGCTTTTCTTCCATGTCAGGGCTTAATCGTAAAGTTAACATTTTCACACCCCCCCGTATTACATATTGTAATACAAATAATTCAAGTCTGCAAGCTTTCCTGGAGGCCCCTGGGGGCCGGTGTGCAGAATTTGGCTGATGATCATGCCGTCAGGTGGTAAGTGCGGCAGAGTTCAGTTTTTCCCTTGATTCGTATTACCTGGCCATCCATAGCCTGCGTCGAACGAAGTGGTAATCGTAATCGAAAAATCAACAGCGCAAATCGATTACGATTACGCGCACGATTCACAAAATTCAGCTTCAATTGTGGCAAAAAGTCTTTTCAGCGAAGACTACATCTCCCAACTCTCACTCAGGTTGTCGCCCTTTCTGTTAGTCCTGTTTATAATGGCAGAGGCACATACTGGCCGAAATTTCACACTATCTGCCTCCTAAGCTCATCAGTGCTTCCAAAGATGAGATGCGGACTGAAACAATCCAGCTGTGAAGCAAACTCAATATTGTTTAAACTTTTTTGCAGGCAAAATGGTATTCTTAGAAAAGCTCGGTGAGGAGATATTATGAGACTCAAATCTATTTTATTTATTGGACTGGTGTTTCTGGTTTCATTTCTTTACCCCGTCTATTCTCAGAACAACCCATTCGTTGACACTCAGGTTCAGGTTCAAGGAACCAGGTTCTATTCGAGCGAATCAGGAAGCCAATCAGCAGGCACTATTACTGGAATCGTGCGAGCAAAATGGTTGCTGAATGTCAGGGCCGGTCCATGGGGAAAAATCATCGACGGATACAAACCCGGCGTCAAAGTTCAGATTGTCGCCAAAAAAGGCGACTGGTACAAAATCATTCGTGGAAATGGATACGCATACGTCCATACGAGCCTGATAGAAGTGCCTAATAAGACTATTTTCAACACTTCGGCACCGTCTGGTAATTCTTCATCGGGCAGCACGGCTGTCAGTAAGATTTTCGATCTGGTGAAAAAATTCTGCAAAGCCAATAAGGCTTATGTGCTGGGTGCTGCGCATAAATACGCCAGTGGTATTGTTGAAAAATCCGATTGTTCAGGCTTCACTGGCCAGTTCATACAGAAATTGTCGGCCCTGGCTGGTGTGAAACCGGTAACCGGCGGCGGTTATCCGTCGAGTACGAATTACGCAAACTCAAAATATACTGACAAAGTCACGTCAAGTGTTCCTCCTACCAAACCCAGGGATCTTGTGAAGCCTGGCGACATTTTTGTTATGAAAAAATCAAGCCCCACCGGCTACGGTCACGTCGGGGTATTCATGGGCTACGACTCGGCCGGACGCCCTCTAATTGCTCATTCTACAACAAGAATCACCAAAAAAGGTGCTTCGGTTTACGGTAACATCGGAACCACAGGCGTAAGAATCGAGCCGATCCCATCATGGTATAAGGATCGCTGGATGGGCGTATACCGATTGAACAATATGGACAAAATAATGAAGAATCTTAACTCATGAAGGCGAATCATTCAATGAAAGCAGTCTTGTTGTACGCATCACTGTTTCTTGCGTCGTTAACTGCCTGTCAAGCCGAAACTCCAGTATTGGCAAAAGCGGCATCATTCAAACCTCTGCTCGAGTTCTCAAGAGGCAGTGGCACAGATCAGCTGTTGTGGCTGCTCGAAGACGATGGCAGCATATTGCCGGGAGCGTTCAAGGGTCCGATGGTGTTCAGAACCGATGTTGAAAAGATTGTCTGGATCGGCGACACTCAAAACGCTCGAATATCGGCTTATTCAGTTGCCGGCAAATGCCAGAAAAATATAGATCTCATAGCCACGGGCAAGCAACTTGGCCTGAAAAAGATCCCGGCCCTGCTGGATATGATTTTCAATGCAAAAGGCAAACTGCTGGTCGCTGACGCGGCAAACAATGTGATAATTGAGATCGAGCCGGCCACTTCCGAATGCCGGTGTTTCATGTCTCCGGAAGATGAGGACTCGGCCTGGATGCAGATCAATTACATCCATACCGATTCAGAAGCAAAGATTTTCATAGAGGATCTCGCTCTTCAGCGCACAGTTGTACTGGATGAAAATGGTCAACCCTTTGCTGCCATGGATTCGCAGAACTGCCTGGCAACGAACATTATGACGAATCGGCTATATACTCTCGCATCCAATGAGCAATCTCCCGAGACCTTTCATATTCTTGTCAGAGGCAGTCTTGAAGACTCATGGCGGCAATTCGCAACCATCGATGCTAAAAACCCGATTACGTGGGTAGGAATACTTGGCCTGGATGGAACAGAAAATTTGACTGTTGTCTACGAAACTGAAACTGCCAGGCACTATCTTGCATACAGCAAAGACGCAGCGCTGATTAAAAGTCTGAAAACCTTACATATCAATCCGGGTTACGACCCATTGTACCCTGACTGGGTGGGTTCCGATGGCACAATATACAGCGTCTGCATTGATAAAGACGCTCTTCGTATAATGCAGTTGAACTGAAGTCAGCTAGATCGTACGCGTCGAAAATGCCCATAAACAAAGCGCCAGTAATCTTGCTACACATGAAACAGCGTTTGCCATTCCCGCCTGATCTTCTTGATCAGGTAGCAATTCCATGGAAACACAATGACACTTGCCCCACCCAGAAACATGATCACGAACTCAAAGAATCTCTGGCTGGCTTCGCTTTCGGGCATACCCGCCATGGGCATTGACATCAGGACTTTCGCCATTCCCAGCATGCCTGCCAATGGGACAAGCGAGAACATCCACGAACAATAGAGCACGACAAATTGTCCAGCAAGCGACGAGAACCTCTGTAAAACGAAATAGGAGGCCACCATGCAGGCATAAGGCAGAGACAAACAGAACAGCACCAACAGCATGAATACATAGCTGTTCCATTGATGACCAAAGATGATTGCAATAGGAAAGAAGGCTACAATGTTGTAGCAAAGAGACAACTGACACAGCGGAACATAAGCTGTTCCGACAAATTTGAAAATCGATTCTCCAAGTTTCAGTCCCAACACAATGTTCCCCCCCACACCTATTAGAAACCAGACAACCTGCCAATTGATTCGCTCTGCGTGTCATTAGCATACCACATTACATTTGCCGCCTTTAAGACTAAGCACTTGATTCAAGTTCACCATCAACCTGGAGTCCGTTTTCTTCTGAAGAATTGGTACAATTGTCTAACCACAAAAAAACAAACATGAGTATTACCAGAAAAAAACAAAGAACTGCGACCAGCAGAGGCATCGTGGAGGTCAGAGGATGCTCGTCGATCGCCCCTCTCGGTCTGATTCCAACTCTCCTGAGTTCTTTCTCCATTTCCCTGTAACGCTTGCTATCAACACATCCGTGATAATTGCAATATAGAATTCCATCTCCACGACAGAGACTGCCCAATGTGTTAAGCTCACAACCCTCTTGTATCTACAGGTTATCTCTCAGGTGACCCTCTGAATACAGAACATTGAGAGAATTGCTTTTTGAGATCGATTTGCAGTCAGTTACCATATCAATCAAATTGTGAAAATTATCCAGGTTATGTATTTCAATCGCAGAATAAAGCTCTCTTTGAATCACAAAGCACCATTTTTTGCGCTGAACATCTCATCGATTTTGAGAAAAAAGAACAGGACGGTCCATGTCACATGGAGGATTGATAAGACTTTCCGGCGGGAGTCGGCTACCACTGGTAACCTTTTCCCATAATTCCAGTTCTTCTTTAGTGAAGCTCTGGTCCGCAAAAGAGCATAGAGACGGCAGGCAAAAAACTGTAAACACCAGCAGACATCTTGCCAGACGAAGACGAGTTCGAGCCTTCACAGATTATCTCCCCAATTCTTTAAGTTGCATTTCATGATATTTCTGTGCATATGCCAACTAACAATAGGCCGCAACCAAATTTGTCGGGCGAATAACGGCAAATGCGGTTTCGGCGATCAACAGCGAAACGACGGAACCGCCAAGAAAGACAACCTGGCTTCTCAATTCAGGTGGCAGACCATTTGCCACTTTCGACAGCATTTGTTCATTTGCAGATAATGTCACTGGTTAACGCCCAATCTTTGTTTCAATTCTTTGACGGCCAGGTTGCGTTCTCTGGCGCGGCCACCTCTGACAGCATCGACCAATGCCAGTAATTCATAAAGACATTGATCTGATTCGGCGGCCCGGGGAACTGATTCATACAGCGGCAGAAACGACTGGCCCCAGGTGTTGCCTTTTGTATAAGGGATTCTGGATTCTGGGGACATCTTAGAATGGTACTAAGATAAGCGCTCTGTCTTTATTTATAAGCTTTATGGAATGTTAACATTGGCAAATCGTCTTCCAAAACGAGTATTGAAATGTTTTTTGTAACTCATTGGCCTGCCTGTACGTTTGTAATTAATATGCAACCTCAGGAGGCCGGTATGCTTTCTAAAAACAACTTTCGTTTGGACAAGGCGGTTGAGGTTCTTAAATCCAAGTCTTTTTCAGGTCTTCTCGGTTCTGTGGCCTCAAAGATTTCACCGGAAGCCATCGACACTTCGGACAATAAGTCAAGGGATCGAATTTTTTCGACAGTTAGAACTTTCTGGCTCTTTCTCTATCAGATTCTCATGGGGAATTTGTCTATGAATAGCGTAGTTCAGATTGCCCAAGCCTGGCTTCTTGAGACAGAAAACATTTCCATTTCCTCAAACACCAGCGCATTTACACAAGCGAGAAGGCGATTGCCTACCGAATTTCTGCACGCTGTCGATGACCAAGTTAAAGAACACTTCAATACAGGCAAAACGTTTCACGGCTTTCAAGTGAAACTTGTAGACGGCACTGGAATCTCGGTGCCTGACACTCCGGCGAACAGAGACATGTTTCCCAAACACGGGAAAGCAGGACAATTCAGTGGTTTTCCATCATTTAAGCTCGTTGGATTGTTTGATTATGAGTCTGGCTGTAATCTGGAATGGGCGATTGATGCAATTAATTGCTCTGACAGTTCACTCTTCAGACTTTTCTGGCCGCTTTTAAGCTCGGATGACCTGGTAGTCGGAGATCGACATTTTTGCGGCTTTGCATACTTTGCTTTTCTCCAGCACATCGGCGTTCAGATGATGACAAGAAAGCATCAAATGCGCAAGCACCAGCAAACTGTAAAGCAAATTAGCAAACAGGATCTAATCGTTAAATGGGAAAAGCCCAAAGATGCGCCAAAGTGGCTGAATCCTCAAGAATGGGAGCAATTACCAGATTATCTTTTGATAAGAGAGATCAAATTCAGCGTTTCCCCCAAAGGGTTCAGAACAAACACTATTACCATAACCACAACCGTGCTGGACGAAACAATTTCTGCACAGGAATGGGCAGAACTGTATTTCCATCGCTGGAAGGTCGAACTCTTTTTGCGTGATATCAAAATAACCCTGAGAATGGATCTGTTGAAAGGAAAGACTCCTGAAATAGTCGATAAAGAGGTATTTTTATACTTCATTGCCTATAACCTGGCCAGACTTCTCATGAAAGAAGCCGCTGAAAAAAACAACGCAGATGTAACGAAAATGAGCTTTAATGCGACTATTACAGGAATTCAGAGTTGGGGACTGATGTTGGCCAGGGCAGAAAATGAAGAACGATATGAACGATACTTTGATGAATTCTTGAAAATGATAGCTTACCCGCGATGCCGAAACAGGAAAAACCGGGCTGAGCCAAGAGCCAAAAAACGACGACCCAAAAACTTTCAATTACTAACAGGCGACAGACATGAATTTAAGCCTATTCCACACAGAAGCAAATATAAAAAGACTCCTTAACTTAGTGCCATTCGGGACA
>CAZMWO010000010.1:0-21470 GCA_964569565.1 uncultured bacterium
ATCGAAAGCCACATCGGCCTCGATGACGCCGATCTGACCGGAACCGAAGCCATAATCAAAGGCTATATACTGAAACCCGAATAGACCTCTCAGCCGCTTTCAATTCACAATGGTTGATACTTGCGGTTGGCGGTTAAAAAGGGTATCATTGCCTGCTCAAAACCGGGGTGAGGAGTAACTGCAGATGATCATCATGAAGTTTGGCGGCAGCTCTCTGGCAAATGCCGAAAGAATCAGGCATGTTGTCGATATCATAAAAATGCACATCGACGAGAAGCCTTTGATTGTTGCTTCTGCGATGGGTGACACGACCGATAACCTGCTCGAAGCAGTCGATCGCGCGCTGACCGGCAAGGTCTGCATCAAAGACATCCGCAAGCTGCACCTCGCAACCGCTGAAGAGCTCGAAGTCAATCCTGATGTCATCAAAGACCTTTTCGATGAGCTCAAGAACCTGCTTTCCGGCATAGCGTTGATCAAGGAATTCTCGCCGCGCACCAGAGATTATCTGGTGTCTTTTGGTGAGCGCCTTTCGGTGCGGCTGATCGCCGGTTATCTCAACCGCATCGGTGTTGAGGCAAAGTTTTTTGACGCCTGGGATATCGGCTTCACCAGCAATAACGATCACAACAATGGCGAAATTCTCGAAGAATCCTATGCGAAAATCGACGAAACTCTCGGCCATCTCAACAGTCACTATGCCTATACGCCTATTATCACCGGTTTCATCGCCAAGAGCAAAAATGGCAACATTACAACTCTCGGTCGCGGCGGCAGCGATCTGACCGCTTCGGTTCTCGGCGCCGCCCTGCGCGCCCGCGAAATTCAGGTCTGGAAAGATGTCGATGGCATTCTGACCACCGATCCGCGCATAGTCAAAAGCGCACGCCCGGTCAGCAACATCTCGTTCGAAGAAGCCAGTGAACTGGCTTATTTCGGCGCCAAGGTGCTGCACCCGCGCTCGATAATACCAGCGATGTGCAAAAAGATTCCGGTGCGGGTCAAGAATTCGTATAACCCGACCCATCCGGGAACCCTTATCCTGAGTATGATTGATGAGTCGAATGAGATGCTGCGCGTGCTGACTTTCAAAAAGAAGGTCACAGTCGTCGATATCGTCTCGACCCGAATGCTTGGCCAATATGGCTTTCTCGCCAAAGTGTTTCAGATATTCGACGAATACAAGGTCTCGGTCGATATGCTGGCGACCAGCGAAGTCAGTATCTCGCTGACGCTCGACAACCGTGAAAACGGCATCGAAGCTCTTGAGGCGGCGCTCGACAAGATTGCCAACGTCACCATCAAGAAGGGCAAGACCATTGTTACCATGGTCGGTAACGTCAGACGTTCGTCTGAGATTCTCGAACGTACTTTCGAGGTGCTCAATGCCAGCGGTATCAACGTGCAGATGATCTCGCAGGGCGCTTCCAAAGTGAATATCAGCTTCATTGTTGACGACAGCGAGGCTGACACCTGCATCAGAGAACTGCACCGCGCATTCTTCGAGTCCGCCTGACGCATGTTACTTATTATTCGTGCTCAGCGCAGCGGTCCTCGTAATCAGCAAAGCGGTAATCGTAATCGAAAAATCAGCAACCGTATCGATTACGATTACGAATGACGATCACGAGCACGATTTGCAGAAATTTTCGACTTAACTTTGTGCCCTTCGAGGTAATATGAATAAGATAAAAGTTGGAGTTCTTGGGGCGACCGGTATGGTCGGTCAGCAGTATATCAGCCTGCTCGCGCAGCACCCCTGGTTCGAAGTCACTTATGTCGCCGCATCACCGGCAAGTGCCGGCAAAACCTACCGCGACGCGGTGGCCGGGCGCTGGCAGATGGCTCTTGATGTGCCGGCCGGAGTTGCCGGTCTTGTCGTGCAGGATGCAAATAACCCGGCTCTGGCTGACAATCACTGCATTTTCGTCTTCTCGGCACTCGACATGGACAAACAGGCAGCGCGCGAACTCGAAAACGCCTATGCGGCGAGGGGTATTCCGGTGGTCAGCAACGCTTCGGCGCATCGCGGAACCGATGACGTGCCGATGCTGATTCCCGAAATCAATCACGAGCATATCAATGTGATTGCAGCCCAGCGCAGCAAACGCGGCTGGCAGAAGGGCTTTATCGTGGTCAAGCCGAACTGCTCGCTGCAGAGCTATATGACTCCGGTTTTTGCCCTGCTGCAGGCCGGTTACGAAATCAGAAAGATGATCATCACTACCATGCAGGCGGTCTCGGGCGCCGGGTATCCGGGCGTTCCCTCGCTCGATATGATCGACAACATCGTGCCGTTCATCGGTGGCGAAGAAGAAAAGTCAGAAGTCGAACCGCACAAGATTCTCGGCCGCATAGCCGAAGGCCGCATCGTTAATGATGAATCTATCAAGATTTCGGCGCACTGCAACCGGGTGCCGGTGGTTGATGGCCACACAGCCTGCGTCAGCCTTGAATTCGGCGATAAAAAGCCGTCGCTCGACGAGATAAAACGTATCTGGCATGATTTCAAATCTCTGCCGCAACAGCTGCAGTTGCCCTTTGCGCCGACGCAGCCGATTATCTACCGCGAAGAAGCCAATCGGCCACAACCACGCAAAGATCGCGATGCCGACAAGGGCATGGCGGTAAGCATCGGACGTCTTCGCCAATGCAATGTTTTCGATATCAGATTCGTCGGCCTGTCACACAACACAGTGCGCGGGGCCGCCGGCGGTGGGATTCTCAACGCCGAACTGCTCAAAGCCAAAGGATACTTCGACTGATGCTCAGACAGTACCCATTAACCAAAGCTCAGACAATCGCACTATTTGAAAAATACCCATCGCCTTTTCATCTTTACGATGAAAAGCAGATTCGCACCAATGCCCGACGACTTAAAAAGGCTTTCGACTGGATGCCCGGCTTCAAAAATTACTTTGCCGTCAAGGCTCTGCCCAACCCGTTTATTATGAAGATTCTCAGAGAAGAAGGCATGGGCGCCGACTGCAGTTCGCTGGCTGAACTGGTGCTCGCTGAAAAAGCCGGTATCACCGGCGAAAACATCATGTTCACTTCGAACGACACGCCGGCCGAAGAGTTCGCAGTTGCTCACAAACTAGGTGCCATACTGAATCTAGACGACATCAGCCACATTGAGTTTCTCGAAAAAGCTGTCGGAATTCCTGAAATGATCAGCTTCCGCTATAACCCCGGGCCGCTCAAGGAAGGCAACGTGATCATCGGCAAACCCGAAGAAGCCAAATACGGCCTGACCCGCGAGCAGATTTTCGAAGCTTACAAAATGGCCCGCGAAAAGGGTGTTAAGCGCTTCGGCCTGCACACCATGGTCGCTTCGAACGAACTGGCTGAAGAATACCACGCGGGCACTGCGCGCATGCTGTTCGAACTGGTGGTCGAAATAAAACAGAAACTGGGCGCAAAAATTGAAATGATCGATCTCGGCGGTGGCTACGGGATTCCGTATCACCCCGGTGACAAAGAAGTCGATCTCGAAATGGTTTCGCGGCTGATCAAAAAAGATTACGACGAGCTGATCGTCGGCAATGGACTGGCGCCTCTCGAGATTGTCATGGAAAACGGCCGCATGGTCACCGGGCCTTTTGGCTGGCTGGTCAGCCGGGTTCGCCATATCAAAAAAATCTATCGCCAGTATGCCGGTTTAGATGCCAGCATGGCGAATCTGATGCGCCCCGGCATGTATGGTTCGTATCACCACATAACCGTCCTCGGCAAAGAAAAACTGCCGCACGATCGTAAATACGACGTTACCGGCCCGCTCTGCGAGAACAACGATAAATTCGCAGTCGAACGCATGCTGCCCGAACTGGAAATCGGCGATGTTATCGTGATACACTGCACTGGTGCTCATGGTCATGCCATGGGGTTCAACTACAACGGCCAGCTCAGATCGGCTGAACTGCTGTTACGCGAAAACGGCGAGGTCGAACAGATCAGGCGTGCCGAAACGCTCGATGACTATTTTGCGACACTCGACTTTGAAAAACTCGAAGGATTCAAGGCTTAAACATGGTTAAACGCAATCCGAACATGGCGAAACTCACAGCCGGTTATCTTTTTCCCGAAATCAACCGGCGCAAGCGCGAATATCTGCAGAAAAATCCTGATGCAAAAATCATCAGCCTCGGAATCGGCAATACCACCGAACCGCTCACACCGCACGTTGTCGAAGGTCTGCGCAAGGAAGTCGACCGCCTCGGCACCCGCGAAGGTTACAGCGGTTATGGCGATGAGCAGGGCATTATGGAATTTCGCGCGCAGCTGGCCGCAAAGCTTTATGGCAACCTGGTCAAGGGCGACGAAGTTTTTATATCTGATGGCGCCAAGTGTGATATTGCGCGCCTGCAGACAATGTTCGGCAATGAAGTGACCATTGCGGTGCAGGATCCTTCTTATCCAATGTACGTCGATGGTTCGGTGATTGCCGGAGTCACCGGCCCTTACGATCAGTCTCGCAGCCAGTTCGACAAGATCGTTTACATGAAATGCTGTCTCGAGAACGACTTCTTCCCTGATCTCGACAACCAGCCACGCACCGATCTGATTTATTTCTGTTCGCCGAACAACCCGACCGGGGCGGTTGCCAGCCGCGAGCAGCTCAAAAAGCTTGTCGCGTTTGCCCGCAAGAGCCGCTCTATAATCATCTTTGACGCGGCATACAGCGAATATATCAGCGACAAATCGCTGCCAAAAACGATTTTTGAAATCGACGGTGCGCGCGAGGTAGCGATCGAAGTCAGCTCGTTCTCAAAGCCCTCCGGCTTTACCGGAGTTCGTCTGGGCTGGACAGTAGTGCCCGATCAGCTCAAATTCGAAGATGGTACGCCAGTTCGCAACGACTGGAACCGCATCATGACCACCCTGTTCAACGGTGCCTCGAATATCGCCCAATACGGGGGTATGGCATCCCTTGAAGACGAGGGACTGGCCGAAATGAAGAGTCTGGTTTCCTATTACATGGAAAACGCTGCGATCATCAAAGAGGCACTCGATGCAAAAGGCCTCAAAACCTGCGGTGGCATCAACGCACCATACGTCTGGGCGCATTTTCCCGGTCGCAAATCCTGGGATGTCTTCAGCGAAATTCTCGAAAGGTGCCAGATCGTCACTACGCCGGGTTCTGGCTTCGGGCCTGCCGGCGAGGGCTTCATCAGATTCTCGGCCTTCGGTCATCGCGAAGACTTTATCGATGCGGTAAAGCGCCTCGAAGTTCTATGATCAAAACTTATCAAATCTGTTTATGAAATCATTAAGAGAGCTCTTCAGAATCGGTAACGGCCCTTCAAGCAGTCATACAATGGGTCCTCGCAAGGCCGCCGAAATTTTTCTCGAACGCCATACCTCGGCGGCTTCCTTTGCAGTCACGCTTTACGGCAGCCTCGCCGCAACCGGCAGGGGACATCTGACCGACACCGCCATTCTCTCGGTTCTCAGGCCAAGAGCGAAAACTGAAATCATCTGGCAGCCAAAGGTTGTGCTTCCGCGGCACACGAATGGCATGAATTTTAAAGCCTTCGCTCATGACGGCAAAGAACTGGAAAGCTGGACAGTGTTCAGCGTCGGCGGCGGCGCGCTCTCTGACGAAAGCGGCAATCCGGTCGGAGTCGAAGAAGGCGAAGGCGTCGAAATTTACCAGATGAATACTATGACAGAGCTGCTAGCCTGGTGCGAAGAAAAGGGCAAAAGTTACTGGGAATACGTTCAGGAATGCGAAGACAGCAACATCTGGGATTATCTCGAAGAAGTCTGGCTGACCATGAAAGCTGCGGTGCAAAGGGGCCTTGAAGAAGAAGGCTCGCTGCCGGGGCCGCTTAACCTCAGAAAAAAAGCGGTTTCCTATTTTGTGCGCGCCAGTGGTTACACACAGACTCTCAAGTCGCGCGGGCTGGTTTTTTCTTATGCTCTCGCGGTCAGCGAGGAAAACGCTTCCGGTGGAAAGATAGTTACCGCACCAACCTGCGGGTCGAGTGGGGTGGTTCCGGCTGTGCTCTATCATCTGCAGACGACCAGAGAATTCAGCAATGCCCGCATTCTGCGCGCTCTGGCAACCGCAGGCCTGATCGGCAATATCGTCAAACACAATGCCTCTATTTCTGGCGCCGAAGTCGGCTGTCAGGGCGAAATCGGCGTAGCCTGCGCAATGGCTGCCGGCGCGGCCAATCAGCTCTTCGGCGGCAGTCCCGCGCAGATCGAATACGCAGCTGAAATGGCGCTCGAACACCATCTCGGCATGACCTGCGACCCGGTCTGCGGCCTGGTTCAGATTCCCTGTATCGAGCGCAACGCTTTTGCCGCTGCCCGCGCGCTCGACGCCAATATTTTCGCAACCTTTTCCGACGGCACGCATCGCGTCTCTTTCGACAGAGTCGTCGAAGTCATGCAAGAGACAGGCCACGACCTGCCATCGCTCTATAAAGAAACAGGCGAAGGCGGCCTCGCCAGAGATTACCATCAGATGAAGTGATCAGAGCTGATATGGCCCGCAGATTCTGTGACACTGACATGATTGTCGGCATCATTCCAAACGCCAACGGCCTGAGCAAACCCGTTTTTTGCAGGATGCAATTATGCCAGATCGCATCAGGATAGAAGCGATCTGGCCTTCAGGTCTCGCGACAAAATTCAATGCTCGTTTATATAACTGTCATTGCTCCCAGAACCCTGCTGCGGCGAGACCTTCGGAAAACGGCCGGGCATCATGGAATTGCGGCTCGATGGCAAATTTTCCATCGGTGTTGAGGAAACCATACAGCCCGTTCATTCTTATGAGAGCCAGGCCTTCCCGGTAAGAGCCGGCTTCGTCGAAAAACTGTGGCTCCAGAATGAACCGGCCGGAAGGGTCGATAAAGCCGTGTTTTCCATGCAATTCGACAAGTGCGCGCTGACCGGAAAATTTTCCGGCAGCATCGAAAGCGGCAGCGATGACTATGCTGCCCTTTGCATCTATATAGCCCCACTTTGAATCGATCTGCACAGCGGCCAGCCCCTCAGAAAAGGCTCCGGCATCGGCATATTGAGGAGAAATCACGAAACTGCCCGACGAATTGATATACCCGGCATTGTTTCCGGACAAATGGCCTGCGCGGATCGCAAACAGTGATTCTGAAAAGGCGAGAGAACTCTCGTCCAATCCAGAAAAGCCTGAGAACGGGAGCAGGTAAAACCCGGCCCTGGCCGGATTTACAGACAGAGTCCCTGATTTGTCGATGAAGGCGGAGTGGATCTCGCCAAGCCCGCTGCTGGTATGGATAATGTAGTTCACTCTGGCCAGCCCATCACGGAATGGAAGTGCATCACGATATTTCGCCGGAAGGACGGCAGCGCCGGTTTTGTCGATGAAGCCCCAGTTGTTGCTGTTGAGATCCCTGGTAAACTGCACCGGGGCCAGCCCCTCGGAAAATCTTCTGGCGGCATGAAAGCGCGGCCTGATGACGAACTCTCCGGTCGGGTCGATGAATCCAGTCAGAGTGCCGGACTGGCTTTTCTCCCAGACTTGAACGGCGGCCAGACCTTCGGAAAAATCCTGCGCAATCATCGTTCCGGCAAGCTCTATCTTTGGCTGGCCGCTCTTGTCGATGAACAAACGCCTTCCCTTCTCGACTGTCTCGACATAGGCCAGTCCGCCCGAAAAAGATCTGGCAGTGCAAAAATCGTTGGGAATCATCAGTTTTCCGGTCTTATCGACAAAACCGTAACTGATCCGCTGGTCATGCCTGAATACGGAAGAGAGTAGCGGAAAAGTGCTGCCCCTGCCGCGAACGATAACTTTTCCGGTCACGTCGATGAAGCCCGACTGTTGCTGATCTATTTTGACAAATGCCATTCCGTTCTTGAATGATTGCGCTGCGGGAAACCGCCGCCCGATCTGCCGTTCTTTTCTGTCGATGAAAACAGCGTCTTCGACCTCTCCGAACCAGTCTCCATGCGGCACTGAAACCAGGCTCAACCCTGAAGAAAAAGATTCGGCGCCGAGAAACTTCGGCTGGATAACATATTTGCCGCTGGTGTCGATGAAACCGTATGCCATTTTCGTGCCGGAATACCCTCCCCATCTGGAATCCTCAAAGTTGGTGCGGACTACGCCGACGACCGCCAGTCCCTCTGAAAATGGACGGGCTTCATCGTATTCATCTTTCGACAGCATTTTCCCCTGGCGGTTGATGTACTTCCATTTTTTCCCGATTCTGACCGGAGCCAGTCCATCCTTGAATTCAGCGGCTTCATCGAATTGAGGAGCTATGACGAAGTTGCCCGTACGGTCAGCGTATCCGAACCGGTCTCTGGTTGCCAGTGCCACCAGCCCTTCAGAAAAGAAGCCGGCCCTGAAAAAACGCGGCTCGATGGCCTGTTTCCCGGACTTGTCGATAAACCCGCAGAAGCCCTTAACAACTACTTTGGCCAGTCCCCCGGCAAACGGGAATGCCACGTCGAACTGCGGAGTAATGATCATCTTCCCGTTTCTGTCTATATATCCGTATTTTCGACCGACCCTGACGGCGGCAAGGCCTTCGGAAAAAGCTCCGGCGTCGGCAAACTGCAGGGCAACATGCAATGTTCCGGACGCATCGATGTAGCCATAGCGGTCTTTCCTGACACTTCGGTCGAATTTTTTGACGGGAGCCAGACCTTCGGAAAACGGGCCGACATCGTCGTAACTGATTTCGCACAGGATTGCGCCGCCGGAATCAATGTAGCCGAACGCTCCGAAGGTTCCGATCTTTCTGACGGCGGCTTTTCCTTCAGAGAAATACCCGACCAGCTCATATCCGGTGACCGGTTTCCCCTCGACTGTCATGGAAAACGATGATTCACTATCACAACCATAAACGGAAAGGAGTGCAAGAATTCCTAAAATACTCATCAAAGCCGTAAAAGAAAGGTTTCGCGATACCATCATGCAAAGCCTGCTTCAAGTAAATTATCTGAGTTCACCGGCATTTTACTGAAATTTCCTTTTTCTGAGCTGAGCCTGATAATCCTCATTTTATCTGTTCAGCAGCGCTTTTTCCAGAATTTTACGAATGTCTGCAGAATTCTGTCGATCACATTGCCAGGCATCTGCTTGATGACCTGAGCATCGGAGAGTTTGCCGAAACAGCTTTCGTATCATCATTTCACTATCAGAGACTTTTCAGTCTGCTGACTGGAATGACAGCAGGTGAGTATATCCGCAAACGGCGGCTGGCAAAGGCAGGTCAGTAAATCACTTGTTCAGCTGACAAAAAACAAGCCAAAGTATCAGGTTCTGAACGACAAAATCTTGTTTTGACCGGCTTTGTGAATTAGAATTGAAACTCAGAACTGCATTTGACGGAGGTCAGTATGAAAAAAAATCTTAGCATTTTGACCGGCTTTCTGCTGCTTTTTATTGCTGCGGCTGGTTACGCTCAAGAAGCCGGGGAAGCGCAGAAAGCGGCGGAAAATGTTTCCCTGCAAAATGGCTTCTACCTCATCCTTGAGGAACAAAGCGATCCAGCAAACTTTGCAAAGCCGGCTGACGACGAAGTTATCGTCACCTATACCCTTGACCATCTGGGTGTAACCGACCAGCCGGCCAGGCATTACCGGGTAAAGAACCGGCCTGATGTGAGTTTCAGCTCTGAGGCTCAGGCCGAAGTTGGCGACAAGGTTGAGGGAAAAACGACTCTCAACGTGGTTCTTGGCGAGGGCAACGCCAGAGAATTTCAGCAGTTCACTGCGGCCAATATCGATCGGTCGGTGGCAATCATCATAGCCGGAAAAGTAGTGACTGCCCACAAAATCAGAACTGAAATCATCGGCGGAAAAATTCAGATTACGCGCTGCGGCGACGACGCCTGCGAACAGCTTTACCTGTGGCTTAAAGACACCGTCGACAAGTAAACGACAGGCTCATGCGAATGTTATGAGAACCTGACAAATCAGAGCATGATTTGTCAGGAAAAAGTGTTTTTGAAGCAATATACTGCCATTCATAACACAGGAAGGAACGAGAATGGACTGGATTGCCCGCCTGCAGAATTCTGTTGAACACATTGAAAAGCACCTGCTTGATGAACTGAGCATCGAAGAAGTTGCCGAAACAGCTTTCGTATCATCATTTCATTATCAGAGAATTTTCAGTCTGCTGACCGGCATGACAATTGGTGAGTATATCCGCAAACGCCGTCTGGCACGGGCCGGCCAGGAAATCGCCTGCTCAGATGACAAGGTTATCGATATTGCTCTGAAGTATGGCTATGATTCTCCGGAAAGCTTCAGCAAAGCGTTTACGCGCTTTCATGGCATTTCGCCAACATCCGCGCGCGCTCCGGGCTCCAATCTTAAATCTTTCAGTCCGCTTGTGTTAAAAATTACTATTGAAGGCGGTTTAACCATGGAATACAGGATCGAAAACAAACAGGGTTTTAAAGTTCTCGCAATGAGTCGTATGTTTACGGCAGAAACCTCGTCAACAGAAATACCGAAATTCTGGAATGAATTCTTCAGCAAAGGCTGCAATAAGGTTGCCTGCGGCCGTTTCGGCATCTGCTGCCCGCCAGAAAAGGGGAGCAGACAGTTCAAATACGGCATCGGCAATTACCTCAACGAGACAAGTGCTGACCAGTCTGATGTTCCGGCCGGGTTCGAGATACTCGACATTCCAGCCGGTATCTGGGCGGTATTCCCCTGCATCGGCCCGATGCCCGACAGCATACAGAATCTCTGGAAACGCATATACAGCGAATGGTTGCCAACCTCAGGCTACGAAATTGTTCCGGGCTACGACATCGAAATGTACACCGCAGGAAATGTCGACAGCTCCAGCTACAAAAGCGAAATCTGGCTCCCGGTGAAAAAGAAATAAGAGCAGATCGCTTTTCGACGCAATATCTGTCTTATCCTGAAGAAAGTTTGCGGATGTGTTAGTATTTCGTACGAAACTGCTTTACGCAAAATATCATGGGAGGCGAGATGAAAAAGTTATTGCCGGTAGTACTGGTTCTTTTGCTGATATCAGGCCTGAGCGCTTTTAAAGCGGCGGCTCAAAGTAAAAGGGATGATATTCCTGTTAAACAGGTGCCCTCTTCTGTTATTAACGTTCTGTACAAATACACCGAAGTTCTTAAGTCTGAATCCCTCGAAAAATGCGCCGAGGCCTTTCTCGCGATTGCCGGCGGCGGCCTGGTAAACCCGGCCGGAACCGCTCTCGATATTGACCTGCCGAGGTTTTCGCTCAAGAAGGATTACGAAAACTTTAAATTTTACGCCCTGCCGCTCAAGATTACCCGCGTGAACAAGAGGTACAGCAACGGTGATGGTTACGGTGACAGCGCGATTGCCGGCTGGGTCTACAAAATCTGGATCGCCAAGAAAAAAGGCGTAAATGGCATGCCCGCACCGATTTCGATCATGGTTCCCGAAAACCACCCGGTCATCAAAACCCCTAAGGTAATCGGTATCGGAAGTCTTTAAACAAAGCTGATAAACCTTAGCCGCATTTTGTTCCATATGAAACCTCTGATCTTTTTCGTCGGTCAGAGTTAATCTGTTTTGCCCATGCCGGCAATGTGATACCATGAATTATATTCATGTATAACCGAGGAGACATGTTTGCCGGCCAGTCGTCATGGAGATATAGATCTGCAGCCACTTTTGACCTTTCATGTGGCTGCCGGTTCGACTACTTTCACTGAAGCCGCTGAGCGTCTGAACATCAGCCAGTCCGCTGTCAGTCATGCGATTCGTAAGATAGAACGCAATGTCGGGCAACAGCTTTTTGTGCGCGATCAGACGCCGATTCGCCTGACCGAAGCAGGGCAGCTGCTGTTCGAAACCTGCGAAAAGATATTTCTCGACCTGCAGCGCTGCCGCGACCAGTTGCAGCAGGAACCCGGCAAACCTCTTACCGGCCGCTTGCGCCTCGGAGCACCGGTAGAATTTGGCAACAGCGTGCTGGCAAGACGAATTGTCCCATTTCTTAAGGCTAATCCGGGAATCGAGGCTGGTTTTACTTTCAGTCATGAGCTTCTCAAGCCTTTGCTGGCCGACGATCTTGATATTATCATCGATTCTAAGGCCCACGTCAGAGATGATTTGATGAGGTTTTCTCTGTTCAGGGAACGCTATGTGCTGGTTGCGGCGCCATCTCTGCTGGTTGAGCAGCAGATTGACGACCTGCACGACCTCGAGCGGGTACCCTGGTTGACGACAGATGCTGCCGGAAAATGGTGGCAACGACTGCTGGTGCAGCTTTCCGATGATACCAGATTGAACCCGCACCGCCTTGTCCCGGTCAACCACCTGCGTGGCATGGTTCAGCTGGCAGTATCAGGTCTTGGCATCGGTCTGGTTCCGGCTTACTGCGTCCTCAACGAAGTGAGAACCGGGCTTTTGCGTGTGCTGTTTCAAGAGCTTCAGATAAGCGAAGACCGCTTCTACCTGTATTGCCGGCAGCAGCGTTGCGACAATCTTAAAATTCAGGCATTTTTAGCCTTCATGCAAACCTTGAAACCCGAAGAACTTGGCGAAATTTCGCATAAATAATCTGTAACAGCTATTTTCAAACTAGGTATGAATTTTATTCATGCCTGGCATGAAATTGCTTCAATTGACTTTACATCCCTGTGGAGACTAGCATTTTTATGCCGCTCACGCGTGGTCTCAGGCTTATTCCATGAGATCTCGGGAGCAGCAGAATAAACTTCAGGAGGAAGAGATGCTGATTTCCATTGATGGAAAGCAGGTGCAGGCCGGGCAGGGTGAAACCATTCTGCAGGTTGCACGAAAAAACGGCATATATATTCCGTCCCTGTGCTTTCATGAGAAAGTCGGGGTTGCGGGAAAATGCCGTGTCTGCGTCGTAGAAGTCGAAGGTATGCGTGGTCTGCAGACTTCCTGTTCGGTTCAGGTGCGCGAAGGCATGGTCGTCAGAACCGACAGCGAAAAGGCGCGGCAGGCTCAGAAACTTGTTGTCGATCTGCTGCTATCGAGTGGAACCCATGATTGTCTGTCATGCGAGCAGAACGGCAGATGTGAGTTGCAGGATGCCGCCTATTTTCTTGGAATCGAGCGGCCGTCACTGTGTTTCCAGGATTTCGAGCCGCATTCAGATGTCAGCTCGGAATTCGTCATGGTCGACCACAACAAGTGCATTTCATGCGGAAGATGTGTGGCCGGCTGCCAGCGCAGCGTTGTCAACAACGTTCTCGAGTTTGGCTACCGTGGCCACAACGTCGAAATCGTGTTCGATGACGCCAAGCCCATGGGCAAATCAACCTGCGTACAGTGCGGCGAATGCGTGCAGCTGTGCCCAGTTGGCGCTCTGACCGAAAAGAAAGCGCACGGCAAGGCCCGCCAGTGGGAAATCAGACATGTCAGAACTACCTGCCCATACTGCGGCGTCGGCTGTCAGCTCGACGTTCAGGTAAAGGGCGAAGAAGTCGTCAGAATCGAAGGCGTCGAAGGAGCCCAGCCCAACAACGGTTCGCTCTGCGTTAAGGGGCGTTTCGGTTATGACTTCATCTACTCGGGCGATCGCCTGACCAGCCCGCTGATCAAGGAAAACGGCGAATTCAGAGAAGCTTCCTGGGATGAAGCACTCGACCTGGTCGCCGACCGCTTCAAAAAGATTATAGCCGAGTCCGGGCCTGATGCTGTCGCCGGCGTAAGCTGCGCGCGCTCGATCAACGAAGACTCGTATTACATGCAGAAACTTTTCCGCGGAGTGTTCAAGACCAACAACATTGACCACTGCGCGCGTACCTGACACGCGCCTACTGTTGCCGGTCTGGCAACTTCATTCGGTTCAGGCGCAATGACAAATTCGTTCTCTGAGTTCGCAAAAGCAAAAATGTTCTTCTGCATCGGCACCAACATGACCGAAGCACACCCGGTCGCCTCTTACTTCGTTAAGCAGGCGGTTCAGAAGGGAGCCGGTCTTATCGTCGTCGATCCGCGCCGCCACGCGCTGGCCGACCACGCAAAAATTTACGCGCCTCTCAAGGTCGGCACCGATGTGGCCTTTCTCAACGCCTTGATGCACGTTCTCATCAAAGAAAATCTCTACGACAAAGAATACGTGGCCAGCTGCTGCGAGAACTTCGATGCCCTCAAAGCTGCGGTCGATAAATACCCGCCTGACCAGGCCTCGAAAATCTGCGGCGTCAGCGAAGAAATGATCGTCGAAATCGCGCGCACGCTGGCGGCTAACCGGCCGGCGATGCTCTGCTACACGCTTGGCATTACCGAGCACACCTGTGGCAAGAACAACGTCATGTCGACAGCCAATCTGCAGATGCTGCTGGGAAATGTCGGGCGTGAGTGCGGCGGCGTCAACCCGCTGCGCGGCCAGAACAACGTGCAGGGAGCCTGCGACATGGGTGCCCTGCCCAACGTATACCCCGGTTACCAGAAGGTTGCCGAACCGGCAATGAAAGAAAAGTTCGAAAAAGCCTGGGGCGTTACTGGCCTTTCTGACAAGAATGGAATCATGATTCCCGATATGCTCGAAGGTCTGCCGAAAAAGAAGATTCGCGCCTTCTACATCTTCGGCGAAAACCTCGCCAATTCAGAACCCAACATCGCGCATGTCGAAAAGTGCCTTGATTCGGCAGAATTTCTGGTCTGTCAGGATATATTCCCGACCGAAACCACGAGATTTGCTGATGTCGTGCTGCCGGCCGCGGCCTGGGGCGAAAACGAAGGCACCTTTTCCAGCAGCGAGCGCCGCGTCAACATGGTGCGCAAGTTCAAGAGCCCTCCCGGCAAGGCTATGCCGAACTGGTGGATCTTCAAGCAGCTCGCGAAGCGCTTTGGCCAGGAATGGAAATCAGAAAGCGCCCGCGAAATCTGGGATAACGAACTTTCGGTCGAAGCACCCGCCTTTGGTGGAATAAAGTATGCCCGCATCGAAAACGACGGTCTGCAGTGGCCCTGCCCGAACGTCGAACACCCCGGCACCTTCTATCTGCATCGCGACGGCAAATTCACCCGTGGCAAAGGCATGTTCATGCCGGTAGAATGGACGCCGCCGGCAGAAGTGCCCGATAATGATTACCCGTTCGTGCTCAGCACCGGCCGCCGCCTGTATCACTACCATACACGCACCCAGACCGGAAGAAGCGGCATGGATGCGATTCTGCCGGAAGAAACCGCCGATATTTCCACACAGGATGCACAGCGCCTTGGCATTATCGATGGCGAAAAGATCAAGGTCAGTTCGCGGCGCAATCACGTGCAGGTCAAGGCCAGGGTCAGCGACCGCATTCCGCCGGGACTTGTCTGGATGGCTTTCCACTTCCGCGAAGGTAACGCCAACTGGCTGACGAACGATGTGTTCGATCCCGAGACCAAAACCGCAGAGTATAAAGCCTGCGCCGTAAACATCGAAAAAATCGCATAACACCCGAAGCAGATGGGGCTCATCGCCCCATCTGCCTTTTCTTCTTTCTATACCAAGGACAAGTGTGAATCTTATGAATATCGGCCCTCTCAGCTTTGAAGAATACGAAACCAGAACAGTTGCTTTTCATGGATGCATGGCGCCTGGCCTTCTTATCGGCGGCTTCATGGTCGATCTTGCCATGCGCAGCCTGCCCGCCGGCGCTCTTTATGACGTTATCAGCGAGTCGGCCAAGTGTCTGCCCGACGCGGTGCAGTTGTTGACCCCATGCTCGATCGGCAACGGCTGGCTCAAGATCCTCAAAATCGGCCGTTTTGCGTTGACTTTTTACGACAAACACAGTGGCGACGGCATCAGGGTTTATCTTGACACCGACAAGCTGCAGCAATGGCCTGAAATCAAAAACTGGTTTCTCAAGCTGGTTCCGAAACATGAGCAGAACACGCAACTGCTGATGGCG
Organism: uncultured bacterium; assembly: GCA_964569565.1. Taxonomy (GTDB): domain Bacteria; phylum Muiribacteriota; class Ozemobacteria; order Ozemobacterales; family Ozemobacteraceae; genus Rifleibacterium. The sequence continues at coordinate 15,843 of CAZMWO010000010.1, forward strand.
CAGATAAAAGAAGCAGGCTGCAATATTCTTTCGAGCCGCCGGGTGTCGATAGATGTTTCCAGATTTCAGAAAAAAAAGGGCAAACCCATTTCGATCTGCCCGAAGTGCAATGAGGCTTACCCAGGCGAACACGGAGCCATCTGTCGCGTCTGCGCCGGAGTTCTCGGCTATTTCAGCGAACCAGCTTCGCCAGAAACCGCAAAAATGCTCGCTGCCTGAACAGATTCAAAGAAGTATTTTCTGCACCTGATTGTGTGTTAGAATTTGATTACATTCTGATACAGGAGAATTTGAGATGAAGATCAGTGCAAGAAATGCTTTGAAGGGTGTTGTAAAATCAGTCGAGCTCGGTGCCGTTAATGCCGAAATCGTTGTAGAAGTTGCTCCGGGCAAAGAAATCACTTCGATCATTACCAGGAAATCCTGCGAAAACCTCGGCGTCAAGGTCGGCAAAGAAGTCTATGCCGTAGTCAAAGCTTCGAGCGTTATGATCGGCACTGATTGACCTTTTTCAGGCGATACGCACTGCTACAATGGTGAGGTCGTCGGCAAAACAGTTGTGGCCGATAAATGATTTGAAATCATTTACCAGCAGGCGCAGAAAAGTTTTTGCCGAGTTTTTCGGCATTTCGCGAAGAGCGTGTATGAACTGCTTGTCGCCGTATTGCCAGCCGTGTTTGTCGCGGCCTTCGGTTAGTCCGTCGGAGTAAAAGAGAAAAAGGTCGCCGTAACCAAATTTGACTTCAAACTGTTCAGCTGCTCGCGGCATCGGAATTCCGATCGGGAAGTTGCGCCCCTTCAGCGGCTTCCATTCATTGCTGGCGGCTGAATACCATAAAGTCGGCACGTGGCCGGCATCGACATAATTGAGCGTATACTGCTCGAGGTCAAAACGGGCGTAGACCATGGTGATGAACTTGTTCAACTCGCTCAGCTTTTCGTGCATGTTGTTGTCGAGCGCCTGCATGACAGCTGCCGGTGTCGGATCTTCATTCTGACGGCGCGACAGGTTCCAGATCACACGGCTGAGACGGTTGCGGGCGCCAGCTCCCACCAGGGCGGCATGCACGCCTTTTCCCATTACATCGCCAATTACAATGTCGAATTTGGTTGGCGTGAATTTGAAAAAGTCGATGAAATCGCCATCTACGTTTTGTGAGGGTATGCTTATCGACGCCAGTTCGGCACCCTGCATTTCTGTGGGGATTTCTTCAAACAGCAGAGTCTGCTGGATTTCTCCAGCGATCTGGATTTCCTGCTGGCGCGCTTCTTTTTCGATCTGTTGCAGCTGATACTGACGATAACCGGCCGCCAGCGATCTTTCAAGGTTTTCGAGTGAGCAGGGCTTGGTCATGAACCTGAAGATATTGCCTTCGTTCACGGCCTTGGTCGCAATCTGAAAATCGCCTTCGCCGGTCAGCATCATGCGTATGCTTTCTGGCGCGAGGTTTATCGTGTTGGCAAGAAAGGTGATACCGTCCATGCGCGGCATGTTGAAATCGGCAACAATTATGGCAAATGGGCCGTTTTCGCGAATCTCATGCAGTCCTTCTTCGCCGCTGACTGCGGTGATCAGATCCCAGTTGCGGCGCAGGCCGCGACCATAGGAGGCCAGGATATTGGGCTCGTCGTCTACCAGGAGAATTCGTGGTTTAGTTATGGTTGAGCTCTTCATGCATTCTTTTTGCCTGGTTAGACCAGGAAGGTAACATACTCTTGATTTTACCCTGATTCAACAGGGTTTCGTCAAATTTGATTTTTTCGCCGCCGGCCTGGCAGACAAGAATATTGGCAAGATATGTGGCTGCCAGCACAGGTGAAGTTTCTCCAGAAATCTGGGTCGGGCGATGATGGCAGGCTACTGCTTCGACAACCGGATCGGGCAGGCCCCACAAACCAAGCAGATACCCGCCGACCTCGGCATGCGATGTAGAATACTCAAGATATTCGGCTTCGGAAAAAGACATATCTTCACGCTGTGACTGCTGCCATTTGATGCTGCTGATGTATTTCGGCTGCTCAAGCAGCAGCAGCTTGCCAACATCGTGCAGCATGCCAGCCAGAAATGCATCTTCCTGAGTCCGGCTGCCGCCACCGATATCCCTGGCGATTTCGCGGCTCAGTCTGGCGGTGAGCGAACTATGTTCCCACATGTCATCGAGCGAGAAACCCGGAAACTTCGAATCTGGCGCGGCAAAGAACAGTTTTACATAGAGAATCAGCGACTTAAGAACATTCATTCCCAGCATTACAGCAGCTTCTCGCGGGTTGGAAACCTGACGGGGAAGTCCGAAAAAAGCTGAATTCACGAGGTGCAGAACCCGCGTGGTCATAGAAACATCGCGCGCAATTATATCGCCCAGATCGGCCACTGATACCATCGGCGATTCCATGGCACTGATAAGTTCGTGATAAAGCTGTGGCAGGCTGGGCAGATAAGGCATGCCGCTGATCAATTCGCGCAATTCATGACTATTTAAGATTTTTCGCAGCTCGGCAGCCTGTTCGATATTAGCCAGTAACGCCTCGCCTTTGCAGGGTTTGGCAAGAAAACGATGGGCTGACTGGGTCGCGCGCAAAATAGTTTCTGCCTGCGCGTCAGATTCGCTCGAAAGAACGATCCTGATGACATCAGGGTAGAATTTTTGCACTGCCTTGAGCAGATCGGCATCATTCTCAATGGTCATGTTCAGTTCGGTAATCATCGCATCAGGTTTGATTTTGCGCATGATCTGTATCGCCTCGCGACCATTGGCCGCGTAGCTGGCTGACCAGGTCGGGCGCAACGCCTTGAGCAGCCGTCTGTAAGCATCTAGAGCGTTTGTGTCGGGATCGACGAACAGAAGTCGGCGAGGAATCATTTGTCTGCCCTCCCATTGTTTCTATCTGTCTGGCGGTGCGGCAAGACAACAGTAAAAACAGTGCCGATGCCGGTTTCGCTGGCAAAACTGATTTTGCCATTGTGCCGGTTTTCGACTATATGTCTCACCAGGCTCAAGCCGAAACCCGTGCCGGCACCAGCTTTTTTTGTGGTAAAATCGGCAGAGAATATTTGTGATTTGTTTTCTTCGGCGATTCCGGCGCCATCGTCTTCAACTCTTATTTCGACCTGATCGCCCAGTGATGAGGTTTTAACCAGTATCACGCCTCTGTCGTAAAGGCCGGAGTCTCGTTTTTCAGAGATGGCGTGGGCAGAATTGACAACGAGATTGAGCAGAACCTGATGAATTTCGTCGCGCGAGCAGAAGAGAAAAGGCAGATCGCCCGCCAGTTCCAATTTCATGTCGGCAACTTTTTTCCATTCATGACGTGAAATGGTGCAGGCCGTTTCAACGCACTTATTGATATCGGTCATCGAAAATTCGCGTTGCGACTGGTGCGAAAAGTCTTTAAGGGCGAGCACTATACTCGAAACCATGTCGATGCCTTCGATCGACTGCTCTATGGTTTTGCCGATTTCAGTCTGCAGATAATCAGGTTCTACTTCAGATTTCAGACTTGCAAGTTCCTGCCACAGGCTATCATCAGGTTTCTCGCCGGCCTCGATTTTCTGCAGCATTTCGGAGCAGTGTTCCTGCAGGCGCATAAGGTCTTTAAAAGCCACTTTCAGAAAGGTCAGGTTATGCTCGAGATAATGCATCGGAGTGTTTATCTCATGCGTTATGCCCGAAACCAGCCGACCCAGCATCTGCAGCTTGTCAAGGTCCGGTGGCAGCTTTCTGTTCAGCGTATCTTCCATCATTCACTCTCAATTCTAATTTCGCTATGCAAAGTCTACATAGAATACCAGATTTCAAATATTATACCGCAAACTTTCAACCTCCGCCGCAATTTCGAGCATAGTGGCCTGGCACAATTTCAGCTCCTCATCGGGGATGCAATTTTTCTCCACAGATGTGCGCCGGTCGCGCAGATATTTTGCGGTGAAGCATCTTCGATAATCAATGAACCGGCGGATGAATTTTGCTGAGAATAGCTGGTTGACGACAGCAGCAGTGAGGGTATATAGATATCCCATCCTAAATCGTAATCGTAATCGTAATCGTAATCGTAATCGTAATCGTAATCGTTCTCGTCCTTGTTCTCGTTCTCGTTCTCGTCCTCGTTCTCTTAATCGTTCTCGTTTTTGCTCTCTTTATCGTAATCGTCTCTTCTTTTCTTATCTCTCTTTCACGACCGGATTACAAATGTTGTCAGAGGTTTGCTGATGAATGATCAATGGTTTGCCCGTATTGCCGATGAGCTCAAAATCAATGCCCTGCAGGTCATGTCGACCGCGCAGCTGCTCGACGAAGGCGGCACCGTGCCTTTTATCGCGCGCTACCGCAAAGAACGAACCGGTTCGCTCAATGAAGTTCAGATTCAGACAGTCAGAGACCGGCTCGAACAGTTCGCCGAATTCGACAAGCGCCGCGAAGCTATCGTTAAGTCTTTGACCGAACGAAACCTTTTCACTGAAGAGCTGTCAGCCAAAATCGACAAGGCCGCCAATCTCAGCGAACTCGAAGATATCTATCTGCCTTATCGCCCGAAAAAGCGCACGCGCGCCACCATTGCCCGCGAAAAAGGCCTCGAAGATCTGGCTCAGATGCTTCTGAAACAAGCTCCTGATCTTGATCCGACCTCTGCTGCGGCGGCTTTCGTTTCGGCCGAAAAAGGCGTAGAATCAGCTGCCGATGCACTTCAGGGAGCCCGCGACATCATCGCTGAGATGGTCAGCGAGAATGCCGAAGTCAGGGCTGCTTTACGCGAATTCTTCGCGGCTGAAGCCGTGCTGCAGTCGAAAGTCGTCAAAGATAAAGAAGCCGAAGGCGCAAAATTTCGCGATTATTTCGACTGGCAGGAACCCGCCGCCAAAATCGCCGGACATCGTTTGCTTGCCATTCTGCGTGGCGAAAACGAAGAATTCCTCAAGGTTTCGCTGCAGCCCGATGCCGAAAAGGCAGCGCGCACCCTTACCAGATTTTACCGGCAGGCTTTCTGCCCGGCCTGGGAGCAGGTTCGCGAAGCCATCGAAGATTCCTACAAGCGCCTGCTTTCATCATCGATCGAAAATGAATTTCGCAAACAACTGCGCGAAAGGGCCGAAGAAGAGGCAATCAGAGTGTTCGCCGCCAATCTGCGCGAACTGCTGATGGCACCGCCACTCGGTCAGAAGTCGGTTCTTGCCATCGACCCCGGCTTTCGCACCGGCTGCAAGGTGGTCTGTCTCGACCCGCAGGGCAAACTGCTCGAACACGATGTCATCTTCATTTCGCAATCAGAGCAGGCACGTATGGCCTCGGCAATTCTCGTTAAAAAGCTTGTCGACCGTCATAAAATCGAGGCAATAGCTATTGGAAACGGCACCGGTAGCAGAGAAACCGAAGCTTTTATCAAGATCCTGCAGTTGCCGGCCAGTATTCCAGTAGTAATGGTCAATGAGAGCGGTGCTTCGATTTACAGCGCCTCTGAGGTGGCCCGCGAAGAATTTCCCGAGCAGGATGTAACCGTTCGCGGTGCCGTCTCGATCGGCCGCCGCCTCATGGATCCGCTGGCTGAACTGGTCAAGCTCGATCCCAAAAGCATCGGTGTCGGGCAGTATCAGCACGACGTTGAGCAGGGCAAACTTAAGAAGGGGCTCGATGA
>CAZMWO010000011.1:0-10036 GCA_964569565.1 uncultured bacterium
GAAAACTGGTGCGGCATGAAGACGTGCCACCAGAATACCTCGAGGAAAAGTGAAATGGGCATTCTCGACAGCCTTCGTGGCGGTGGTTCAAACAAAGAACTCGAAGATCTGCGCCGCGAAATCGCGACTCTGAAAAACCAGTTAAAACTGAGTGACAACGAAAAAACTCTACATCACCAGAAATACCTGACCATAATCGACAAGACACATGCGTTCATGGAACGCCTGAAAATACTTGTTGGCACTCTCGAAGACACTTTTGTTCTTGAACGTTGCTGGGATCTTCTCGATCTCGCGTTGGTCATCAAAAAGGGCGCAATTTATCGAAAAACCGCTGAAGGCTGGTTAGCTGAGCACTATGTCGGTTTCAGAGAAGATGAAATTCCGGTAATACCGCTCAACGAAGACTCTCTACCCGGCTATGTCGCAGAAACCGGTGCCGTGCTTAGTCTTGCCCATCTGCGCAAACAGGACGACCTCGCCTACCTTGAACGCCGCGGCGTAGTTCCTGACTGCAAAATTGTCTGCCCGGTGCGTATTGATGGCGAAATTGAGAAGCTGATAATTATCTGCAATTACGCCGGCAATGTCTTCACCGGCGAAGACGACATCGACACGGTCAACATGGTAGCCACCCTGCTCGGCCTGGTTCTCAGCAACAGCAGGGCCCTGGCAGCTCAAAAAAGCGAGTTCGAAAAAATGCGCAAACTTTTTTCGAGCATGGTCGCGCCGGAAGTAATCGAACTGCTCGAAAAAAGCCCAGAAGGCATAACTCTTGGCGGCGAACGCAGACAGATCGCGATTCTGTTCGTCGATATCCGCGATTTTACCGCGCTCGCAAAGAAGATTACACCCGAACAGACTGTAGAAATTCTTAACCGCTATTTTACCCTGATCACCGAAATCGTTCTCAAAAACCGCGGAACTCTCGACAAATTCATGGGCGACTCTGCCATGGTGCTATTTGGCACACCGAATATTCACATAAATCCAAGTCTGGCGGCAGTACAGACCGCCATGCAGATTCAGCGGGCATTCGAGATCAAAATGCCACAATGGGCCACCGAGGGCTTTCCTGAATACGGCATCGGTATCGGAATTAACTTTGCCGATGTCATTGTCGGCAATGTCGGTTCAACCAGGCTTTCTAACTTCACCGCCGTCGGCGATGGCGTCAACATCGCATCGCGACTGTGCCATATCGCCAAACCCGGCGAAGTACTGATCACCGGCTCCTGTTACGAAAATATTCCCGACTGGCCGGGCGCGGTTGAAGAACGCTTTGGCGTAGCCATAAAGGGCAGCGAAGCGCTCACCGTTTTTTCTCTCGAAGACGCACCAGGCGACAAGGCCTGCTGCCCGCAGTGCGGCCTGCCGCTGCCTCTCGAAGCCAGATTTTGCGGAGAGTGCGGCTTCAGAAGGGCATAGCAGCGACTTAAATTAACTCCTTAACGAAATGGGCTGTTGCAAATCTGCAACAGCCCATAGTTTTGTCATAAAGCAAAAATTCAACCTGCCGACATCAGCCAGTAACTTCGGCAATCTGTAGTACGCCCCATGAAACCGTATTCGATGAGGTATCTTCTGATCGTCGTATGATCGTCGAAGATCTGCTTGAGAATCGTATCGACTTCTTTTTCCGTGTATTTGCGGTCGGGTTCGAACCTGGTCGCGATATGACGCAGCACCGCCAGCTTGCACTTTTCCTTGATATAAAAGGTCGTTAACCGCCCTTCAAGACCATCAGGGAAATACTTCCTGAGAATTTTCTCATTTTCTTCAGGGGTGATCTTGTAGCGGTCATCGACCATGGTCGCGGTCGGGTGCGGTTCAAGATATTTTGCCGGGGTTGCCTCGTTCTCTCTGATAAGTTCACACACTGCCATAAGTATTTTAGCCTGCCTTTCTTTCTCTTTGAGCGCAAAACGGTGATTGCGAATGGTTGATGCGCTGCCGATTCCTAGCTGCTGCTGGATCTGGGCATCCGGCAACCGGTTGTAGAAGCAGCGCAGCAGCTTGCACATGTGCTCTGAAAACCCGGTCGCCTTCTTGTCAAGGCCGATCAGATATTCAAACACCGAGCCATGCGCCCGTGTGATATGCAGTTCCATGAAACGGTGCGCTTCATAGAGATCCGCACCATCTTTGTAAATCATGCCCTTTTCGATTTCACGACCGCAGATTATGCACTCGTAGAACTGCCGGTTTTCGGTAAAACCCTGCTTGATAATATTTATCGGCAATTCCTGCCAGCTCGTTGAATTTTTCATAAACATTTTAACCTTTCGTTTATTTATAAATAGATTATAAACAATTTATCTATAAAAAGCAATACGATTCAGAAACACCGAATTGCATTGCTCAGCGATGAACCAAATCCGTGCAAGGCCGCGGAAGAACAGCAAGAACAATTGCTGCTCTGTGAGATCCTGCGACTTCGCGCAGGATGACAGCTAATCTCAGTTTCCGGGGGATTGCTTCACCACGCTCGCAATGACAAAAAAATGTAATTACCGGGCAGAAGAGCCAGCAGAAAGAATCATATAGATATCGTTGACGTTGCTGCCGGTGTAACCGGTATGAACCAGGTCGCCAAGAGCCTTAAAAAAGCTGTATGAATCATTGTTCTGCAAAAAAGTCTCGGGCGTCATAGCGAGTTTCTGGGCGCGCGCCAGGGTGGTGCCATCTACAAGAGCGCCACAGGCGTCAGTCGGCCCGTCTATACCGTCAGTCGCCAGCAGAGCAACCAGGAGGTTCGCGTGACCCGCCAGCTCTCGCACAGCGGCCAGGGCCGCCTGCTGATTGCGGCCGCCGCGACCATGGCCAGCTACCTGAACGGTGGCTTCACCACCCATTAAGACTGCAACAGGAACGGCGGAGCCGGCTGCAGCAATCGCTCTGGCTGCGAGATTTTGCCCAAGCTGGCAGGCATCGCCCTGCCATGGCTCTTTGACAACTTCTACCTTAAAACCGGCAGCGGCAAGACTGTTACTGGCAGCAACGAGCGCCAGATGATTATTACCGACGATCCGGTTTAAAACCCCGGCAAGCGAGACATCGCCCGGCTTTGGCGTTTCTTCGATCTGGCCGGCAACACCATCAGATAACCGACCTCTTACAGTCTCCGGCACGTCATACCACAGGCTGTAACGCTGCAAAACGGCAACTGCATCGGCGAAAGTTGTGGTATCAGGCACTGTTGGCCCCGAAGCAATTACATCGAGCTGATCTCCGATAACGTCTGAGAGAATGAGATTAAGCAGTCGGGCCGGGTAGACCCGCCGCGCCAGCCAGCCGCCCTTGATGCCGCTGAGATGTTTGCGCACAGTGTTAACGTCACTGATAGTAGCTCCTGACTTTAGCAGCAGAGTCGTCACGACCTGCTTGTCAGCGAGGGAAATACCTGGAACCGGCAACGGCAGAAGACTAGAGCCGCCGCCCGAAATCAGACAGACCACCAGATCAGCAGCCTCAGCACTGTCTGCCAGTTCTATAATGCGGCGGCAGCCCTCCACACCGTTCTCGTCTGGAACAGGATGACCGGCCCGGTTAAGCGAGATCAGTCTGGTATTGCACCCGGTTTCATGCGGAATATTCACGCAACCGGCAGTTATTCTTTCGCCCAGCAGGTCTTCAAGTGAGCGGGCCAGCGCGCCGCTGGCCTTGCCGGCGCCTAAGACCAAAACTCTGCCGGCACCGATATCGATATGACTTTCGCCGATTTGCAGAATCTTATTATTGAGCGACAAGACTGATTTAAGCAGTTTTGCCGGTTCGACACATTCAAGAGCCGAGTTGTATGCAAGCAATGCAGCTTGACGCAGGCGCGCACTGAGCTGACTCACCGCCTGGTCAGACAATTGCTGAAAATTTTTAACAAACATACTCAGCCCACCTGCGCTGTTTCTTATTTTCTTCAAAAATAAGCCATTCCGCAATCAAACGCAACGAAGCGAATTATAGCGACAACGTTTGACACATTGCAGACAGCGGGGTACACTGATAGCAGAAGTGAATACAGCGGAGGTTTCCATGTTGAAAAATTACCGGCCACTGCCCCTTAGCCTGTTTTTGCTGATATTTCTGTTCGCTCTGAGTCTTAACAACTGCCTGCCTGCCGCTGAAACAGAACTGGCAGGCTTCACCGAAGATAGAATAGACGAGATAAAAGAAGCGATAGAGCCAGTTCTCAAAGGCCAGCCGGTTACCGATATTCCCGAAAAAGACCGGCAACTGCTGTTTCTTGCCGAAATGCTATATTCAGACTCTTTTGAACTGTTCCTCGCGCATGGTGAATACCTTGCCGACGTAAAGCGCGATTACACCCAGGCAATTCCGCGACTCAAACGTGCCTATGAGCTGAAGCCCAAAGAAATCAAGATTCTCGAAAAACTGGCGAAATGCCATAAGGCTTTAAAGCAGGACGCCAGTGAGGTCGCATGCTGGGAAACCCTGCGCGAACTGCTCGAAAACGAGGAAAGCGACCAGGACCCCGAAAAACACGACCTGCGCAAACGCGTGATGGTGAATCTCGATCGCATGGCTCGCGAGAATGCCATGATAATGCGACCCGGCAGAAGATTTATCGTTTATACCCCGGTTGACAGTGCCTATGCTTACGTCACCCACGAACTCATCGATGATCGTCTCGAAGAAATCTACATGCAGGTAACCGGCGACCTCGCGTGCGTACCGGCCTTCCGCACATCGATACTGGTGCTCGATCCAATCAAATTCGAAGAAGTCAGCCCGACATCATGGGCAGGCGGCTTTGCCACAGGCGGCAAATCGATGACCCTGCCGGCCGACAGTTTTCCCCGTTCAGAACCTGAAACCAGGCTGCCTGCCCGCAAACTGGTAACCCACGAATTTACCCATAACATAATATTCATCATGGGCGGAGGCAAATGTCCGACCTGGCTTAACGAGGGCCTTGCAGTATTTTCTGAGAAGAAGGATGATGGATTTACCGAGTTCAAGCCTTATGTTCCGGCCCCAAACGAGGTCATGGATATCGAGGAACTCGAAAAAGAATTTGTCGAAATCAGAAAGCTCGGCAAGGAATCACTTGAAAGGGTTAACAAGGCCTATCAACTTGCCGGCCTCTACGCGCGTTTTTTGATACAGAACGGCACCATGGCTGCTCCCCGGCAGATTATCAACAGTCTGAAAAGCGGCATGGATATGGAAAAGGCCCTGTACACAGTAACCGGTCTGAGCATTCGCCAGTTCGAAAATGACTTCAAGGCCTGGACCGTCGAACTCGCCAGCAACTGAACGTTCAAATCCGGCGACAGATAACGATCATTGTCATGTCATCCTGGGGCGGCTCATTGCCGACCCATTGTTCGTATTCGGCCAGCATGGCTGCATAGAAGCGGTCGCTGTCGGGTGACCAGTTCTGCAAAAGCATCTGCTGAAATCTTGAATAACCGATTTCATTGCCAGAGGCATTTCTTGCTTCGATTATTCCATCGGAATAAAGAACCAGCGAATCTCCGGGCTGCAAAGTCAATCTGACTTCACTGAACCTGCCGGTTTTAAAAGCACCGAGCGCAGGCGCTGCCAGAACAATCTCTTCGACTTTGCCGGTCTGGCCATTTACCAGAATCGGGTTACAGCCACCGGCATTTGACAGGGCGATATCGCCTGTTCTGAGATTGGCGCAAAGATACTGAAAGGTCATTACTTTTTTCTGTTTTCGTTTTCTGGTTGCATGAATCAGCGCATGCAGGGCGGCCATCAACTCTGCCGGCTTTTTGTAGTATTCTGCCAGATTGATCATGCCTGACTTGGCTATCGCCATGATCAGCGCGGCGCCTACCCCGTGACCGGCAACATCGCCCAGCGTGGCCGCAAAATGCTCTTCATCGATGGCAAAGTAATCATAGTAATCTCCACCCAGTTCTGCCAGAGTGATCGATCTGCCACACATCGAAAATACGCCGGTATTAATCCGTGTCGTCGGGAAAAGCTGCTGCTGCACCACACGTGCCAGACTCAATTCTTCAAGATCAGCCAGGGTGGCATTGAAAATGTTGGCCATCTGCCCCATTTCGTCACTGCCAAGGTCAGGCAGGCGCTGTTCGAATCTGCGCTCCAATATGGCGATGGTTCCCTTTTTCAGCCATTCTACCGGGCTCAGCAGCATATTTGAAAAGAAGAATGCAACTGCCATGACAATGATAAAATTCAATGCGATCAACAGTAACAGATCGAGACGCTCAGAGCTTATCTGAAGGCGTATCTCGGAAACCGGATAAAGCGCCAGAAAAACGATATTCTCTATAATCGAGCTTCTCAGACCGCTGCAGACCCAGGCTTCTCCATCAAGGTCAGCAATTTCGACGCTCAGCGGCGGATAATCCTTCGCCCTGATAAAAAGCTGAGCTAAGGTCTCTTTATCTTTAAAAGGATCTACCCATTCATTTTCCACCTGCACGCCACGTGCAAAAATAACCTTAAGGCCGTAGCTGTTGCCCATTCTTTCTTTCTTCTTTGCGACAAGAAAGCTGGTAACAACACTGGATGCGTAAAACTGGTAGACACCAAGATAATCGCCCGATTCAGGATGATTTAAGGCTATCACTTCAGCAAAAGCCGGGCGGGCATCGTTACCGAATCCGAAACTACCCATCTGCTCAGTGATTTCAAGCACAAGGTGAAGAGCTTCATCGACCGGCTTGTTGAACAGCATATCGGTAACCAGTTCTGCCTCGGTAAGAGTCTTTTGCGATACCGGCTGCTGGTTCCAGAAAGCAAGAAAGCAGCCGCCGATCTTCATGAACAACTCGTCAAACCGCCGCGAGTCTTTTACGCCACGAGTTACCCGCAGCGGCGTATGCTTGTCTTTCAACGTAAATCCCTCTTTTGACAGCACTCTGTCGGTCGTACTTGCTACCAGATGAAAAGCGGCGCCATGCTCTTTGAGTCGACCCAGAATGCGAGTGGCAAGCTCAAGTTCCAGCGGTCGCTTTCCGAGTTCCTCGCGAAATGATGCCGTGACCGCTTTCACTTTTCGGGGAAACCTGGCTATGGTGCTTTGAAACTCGCTTTCAAGCAGATGGATATAACGTATCGATTCGCTTCTCTTTTCGTCGAGCAGCACCTGATATTTCTGCTCGAGATATTGATTGGCAAAGAATGCCAGCAGACAGAGTGGTAATATGTTAGAAAACCCGATAAAGGTATAAACAGCGGTTCTGATACTGAATTTTGCGCTGAGCCGTAATAAATCGAGGTTGCGGCCAATCAGGACGAAAACGAAAAGGAGCAGGAGAGCAAAAAGGCCCTCTATGCCTGAATGCTTCCAGCTATGCAGTCGTTTTACAATCATGAAAAAGCTGCCATCAGACATCTGTTCGCCAAAAACCAGACGCGAACCGTCCTTGCAGACTTTATGTCCGGAAACCGAAAAAAGAAGCCGCAAACGATCGATTTCGCCCTGCGGCATAAGCGAATCAGAATGATAGCCGCCCCCGGTAACCAGAATATATTCCTCGCCGAGATGAATGTTAGTGCGAAGATGCTCCAGAAAAGCCGAAACCCCATGTTCTTTGCGCGACAGGGAAGGCGGCAGCAACACCAGAGCTGCATATCTGCTTCCGGCATCACCCCAGACCAGAGGATGGTGCCCGGTAAAATCAGATTCGACGAGAATAGGCCGCAGCAGGCGCTTGGTTTCATAAAGCCTTTGCATCTGCAGATGCGGCCCGATGAGTCGCCTGGACAGATAATAGTCTGCCGGGCTTATTTTCCAGCTTCGAATATCGGCGGCATCTCTGACAATTCTGCCAAATTCGAGCCAGTCCGCGCGTGACCCTGTAAGGGTCAGATTGCTGCTGTATGATGCCTGACCGGCGGGCCAGCAGATCCATGCGAGGTTCACGGTAAACCTTTGTGAAAGCTCCTGCAGGCGCGCTTCAAACGCAGGATAATCGGCGCTGGCGATAAAAATACGGTTGAGCTGATTCGCCCAGAACGCGTTGTTATCAAGGTATTCCGGCAACATTGAAGCAAGCGTTTCGCCGCGGGACAAAAGCATCTTCTTTTCAAGATCGAGGCTGACATCCAGATAATAGCGAAATCCCGCTGAGAACAGCATGACCGGAATAACGAAGACAACCGCAAAAACAGCCAGCAACGGAAATCTTACGTTCATATCAGTTTTCATCAGCAGTTCTCCTGATGAGAACGAAAGTTATGTCATCATTCTGAGCCGCCCGCCATTCATCGTAGCGGGCAAACATGCCGGCATGAAAAGTTTTGAGGTCAGGGTGTGCTGAAGCCCGCACCAGTTCAACGAATCCTTCCTGCCCGAGCATTTCCTCCCTGTCATTCAATGCTTCGATTATTCCATCGCTGTACAACACAAGAGTGTCGCCGCTGGCGATCGTTATCGTCATCTGTTCAAAAGTTCGACTGCTGCTGTATCCTAGCGGAAGCGTGCGAAACTGGTGAACCGTGACCTGACGGTCAGAGGAAATGGTAAGAGGTGGGCAGTGCCCTGCATTTATCAGCGCGCATGCGCCGGAATCAGGCAGAAAAGATAGTACCTGACAGGTGAGCATCGTCTTGACAGATGACTGGCGAAGATGACAGAAGGTCTGATTGAGTTTATGCATGATGGTCATAGCAGTGCCCTCACTGGTCTGCCCGACCATAAAAGCGGCTTTGGCCATCGCCATCAGCAGTGCCGCCTGTATGCCATGACCGGCGACATCAGCCATTACTACAACCAGCTCACCAGACGGGTTCACAAAAAAATCATAATAGTCACCGCCGAGCTTCGTCATTGGCCTGGTTCCGGCATAAATCTCGTATCCGGCGATTCCGGGCAGGTTGTCAGGCAACAGAGCATCTTGAACAACCTGGGCAATAACCAGTTCCTGAAGATTTTCGAGAGCATGATTCACCGACGTGCTAAGCTGACCAAGCTCATTAGCCGATTTGAACGGAATCCTGTATGCGTAGGCTCCCTCATGTATTTTTTTAACGCCTTTCACCAGATGATTTACCGGATTGAGTATTTGAAAATGCAAAATCCGGTACAGAGCACCGGCCAGCAGAACCATCACGGCTAGCAGATAAAATAATTCGCGTTTGCGCGCGTCAATCTCGCCGGCTATTTCGTCAGAGTCCAATAAAGCGGCGACGACGGTATCAGAAAGGGTCTGGCCTCGCATACCAACAGCCAGAAAGCTCTTTCCCGCCACATCTACCTTTGCAACCTGCAGACCGTGCATGATCACCTGATCGAAAAAGTCCCCGGACCCTTGCCAGACCAGACTTCCCGACGCCAGACTGCTGCCGGCAGGAAAATACATGACAGGCTCGACTCTCCTCTCACCATGCAGCTTTCTGGCAATGCCATCGAAAAAATCCTTCTGCATGGCTTCTTTGTCCCAGAACAGCTGCAGACAGTATTGATAAAAACTGCTGCCAGAAAGCCTTATTGCGTATTGATAAAAATACAGCTCGCCCTGAGAATGCTGAAATATTCTTATGGCCCGGTCGACACGTGCATGCGATTGCAGCATGCTTTCAGACACGACCTTGAAGGGCTTCACTTCTTTCAGATCCCTGTCGTTGAGAAATTCAAGCAGGTCAGCGGCAAGAGTCCGCAGAAGCATATTATTGGCCGCTTTTCCCGAAAATTCCCTGGGCAGCCGGTTTTGCCCTTCGGTGTCGATCAATAATACCGCCAGCGGAGAAAAGTCTTTAACGAACCGTTCGGGCAGGTTTTGCGGAAGACTGCCGGCAGACGACCGGCTGAAAATACTGTTGGCAAGAGCACTTACCCTGTCTGCCTGCTGTTTCAGATAAACTTCGAACTGCAGATCCATGCGCATCAGAATCTGTGCAAGTTCGAGCCCGAAACGACTCTCGACAGACGACTTCTGTTGCGCCAGATGCTCGAAACCCACTGTTGCAAATATCATCAGCGGAATGGCAACTGTATAAGCAAATATACCCATCAGCTTCCAGCGAATCGAGACAAAAGGATTTGCATGAACCAGAAAATAGCAGTGCAGAA
>CAZMWO010000011.1:10046-20652 GCA_964569565.1 uncultured bacterium
AACAAGGCGACCAGCATGGCCGCAAACACCCGCACCATAAGGCGCCTTCCGGGAGTTCTTTCGGCATATGGCAGTCTCCGGTCGGTTACTGCAGCCAGCCACCATTCAGGCGTGAGCCTTTGATACGAATACAGGAAACTATCAGAGTAGAGCTCTTCCGGAGGTGTAATGGAAGAATGCCGCGCCAGATTGAAGATAAGACGTTGCTTCTGCTCTGCTGAGGCGTCTGGCTGCACCTGCCAGGTTTTTTCGTTGACCAGAAAATAATTGTGTAAGGGGTCTGTATTCTGCCGGCAGAACAATTCTGGATAAATCAACGAACTGGCAAGTTCATGCGAAATGTATATCATAACCGAAAAACCGGGCTGCGAAGTATACCATCCCCAGGCATGGCGCCCCTTGCCATGCATCTTGAAACATGAACCCCGGGAACCGGGCAGAAAAGACTCAGCAATTTTGCTGCTCGAAATAAAAGGCCCGAGAAATTCGCGAAAGTTGCGGACCTGCCTTTTGTGCTCAGTCGAAAGATCGCCGGCAGAAAGGCCGGCAACAGCGTGTTCACGCAGTTCCCTCAGAAAAATATTAAGACGCTTTTTTAAAAAATTATAATCGGTATTAGCACTGAGAGTCTTATCCAGATTGCCTTCTGCATCCCAGACGATGAATTCGAGACTGTCGGGATAATGCCCTTTAAGGCTGTTGATTCTTGTGACCAGCTCATCGGCAAAATTCTCCGGCATGCTTCTCTGTTCAAAAATTCTGGTAAAAATCAGATGCAGATAACGCGCATTATCTGAATTGCGGCTGACCTGCGCCATAATTTTGCGGGCGGCCAATGCATCGGCGGCGGCCCGGTCACGTTCGAGCAGGCCATAATAGCGGTTCATCGACAGATTCAGCAGAAACAGAGGAAAGACAAAAAAGCACAGGACAATCATGGTCCGGAACACGAGAGGATAAATGGTTCTACTGCTGTATTTCAAAGCACACTCCGCCAGTCAGCTTAACAGAATAAGCATCTGCCGGCAATAAGACCTGAGTCCATCTTTATTTGGTTTGACAGAAATTTGAATGGCAGATAAAATCAAGCTGAAAGAAACACACACAGACAGAACAACCCTGAGCATCGGGGCGACCTGAATTCAGCGAGCGAAAGCGAAATGACGGAACATTCAGATAACAATTATCTGTTGGAAATTTTCCTGGCTGATCTTAAATCTGATACAAAATTTATCAGAGAGCTTGCCATATACCAGCTGCATCACCACATCGCAGGCGAAAAGGTCAGAGCAGAGCTAAAGGCCGCGGCAAAAAGCGAATGCGATCCTTATCTGAAAGCCATGATCGAATCACTGCTGAATGCAGGCGACCCGTCGGCACAGGAAACGACAGAGTCGCCACAAGCCGCCGGCAGTGCTGACGACATTATCAAACAATGGCGTTCGCATAAACTTACCAACGCTCAGGAGGCAGTCAGGCTTATTGCCAAGCTGCCGGGCGACGTCCAGGATCTGGCATTACGACATCTGATAAGTGAAGAAACAGAACTTCTCCGGCTTATACCAGTATTTTCGCTCAACCACGAGATTATCCGGAGGCCACAGACGATCGAGCTTCTCGCTGGAATGCTCTCTGCCAGCGACCAGCTTTTTGTTATCAGGCTGATACCTTTTCTGGCCGAGAACGGGCGGGATCACCTGATCAAGGCGCTGCCGAAACTGCTCAAACACCAGAACTTCATGATCAGAGCAGAGACGATCAGGTTTCTCTTCAAGATCTCACGCAAGCATGCACTCAGATTGCTTGAAGAACTGATCTTCGCCAACGCGGCAAGCCAGAAATCGGCAAGCACTTTTCTTCTGCTGTTTCCATTTGAAGAGGTTCAGAGCATTGTATTAACGCTCATCGACAGAGGCGCGATGCGGGATCCATTTATAAAGAGGCTTATTCAGCATCTAGCCTCAAACAACCCCGACATGGAATTTTTCAAGCGCCTCACCGCTATAAAGGTTCTGCGCGGAGACGAGATAGAAGGCATAGATGATATCAGACATGAAGCGGCTGAGGCTCTTCAGGTTGCCGGTATAATCAGCCAGTCTGCCAAAAATTTCTGCACGAGTTCACTTTCTCTGGTAGCCAACTACATCAAGGAACGTGCCGGCATCAGCATAGGTGAAAAACCGGTTGAAGACGAACCCGCGCAAGCAGCCACTCCGGCGATAGCACCAGAGTTATCTCCTCAAAAGACTCCTCAGCCAGACAAGCCCGATGCAAAAACTGCAGAGACATCTGCCGACGAACTGAAACTCAAACAGATATTAGAACTCGACACTCTCTCGAATGATGACACAACATTTTTGCGAAAGCTGCTGTTATCTCGTCAGACAGCCAGACTTAACGACCTCATACTCAAAATTATCAGTAAGTTCAGACCTTCTGATTCACAGGCGATAAGATGGCTTGAAGAAAATCTGGAAACTCTGCCGGCAAACGATGCGATTGTTGTCATGAAACTCCTGTCAGAACTCAACCCTTTGCGCCTGCTCCCGCATCTGCCGGTTTTGAGCATGAGCGAAAATTCTATGACTGCCACGCAGGCTATCAGACTCTTTAAAAAATTTAACCTGAAGGGGCTGATCAAACAGATCGATTCCTGGCTGCAGGAAGACAGCGAGCGGGCCTGGAAGGCCGCCCTCAATGCACTGCTGCAGCTGAACATCGAGATTTCTTCAGAGATACTGCTGAAGGTGTTTAAAACGACCAACCGCATGTCACTGATCAAATACTTTACGCCGGTGTTCAAAATTTCTCCCGACCACATGTGCCTCTATGAACTTGAGCTGCTTACTGCCGAAAGTCGCGGTAACAAGCATGAACTGATGGAAGAGCTGACCAGTGAGTTAAAGACAATGTTGGGTCTGGCTTCCCAGACAGAATCCGAAGGTGCTTCAACAGCAGGTCTGGTAAGTGCCGGGCTGCACCTCAAATGGGAAGAGCTGAAACAGAGTATCGATAAGATTCGCTATATCTCAAAAAATCAGCTGGTAGCTGAATCGCTGATCAGCTTTTTTGAGAAACACATTGGCAAACTGCTCATTGTGACAACAATCATGTTTATATACAGCTTCTGGCCAGATACCGGCATGCCAGAACCAGATGCCGTGCCAGGCTCGGATATCAAAAACACTTTTGAGATCAGAGCGGCTGTGCCGGAGCTCAAAGCCGGCGAGCATAAAATTTTCACCCTCGAAAGCTATGACCCGATTAACCGGTCCTGGCGTGCAACTGGGCTTGACGGCAAGGTTTACAAGCTCAAATTACCCATTCCCGGCAATTTTTCTCCCGGTTTCAAGGGCGATTTCAAAGTGCTTTATTTCAGCACAACCAGACTGGGTTACCCGATAGTGACAGCCGACCTCGTCTCAGAAAGCCGATAGCTCACATTTTCGACTATACAAAAGCTTCGGCCATCAGACGGGTTTTTCTTCTTTTAAAAAAGCATCCAAAGTAATAGTATAAGAGGATGAGGTTGCTTCGACACAGGCAGCGATGTCTTAAAACGGCATCTGATGTCAGAATGGCACATACGGGAGGATGGTTACATGGCAGTAAGAAACGTCTTTAGCAAACTTGTTATGTTATGCCTGGCTGTATTCACTTTTGCATGTCTGGGATGCGGCAGTCAGAAACAGGAACCAGTCGCGAAGATTACGGCAGTGTCTGGCGATGTAAAACTGAGACAGAACCAGGAGAGTGAGTATGTTGCCGCTGACAGGGGCATGCTTATCAATCAGGGCGGTTTTGTCAAAACCGGCGACCTGTCATCAGCAACACTTGAAATTTTGAACAAAGGCACAGTTCAGATCAAATCTGACGTTGTCTTTCAGCTGACAAAAAGCTCAGAAGCTGACGTTGTGCAGGAATCAGGCATAGCCATCTATAACATAGGCAAAGATGGGCGTGGTTTCAAGGCCAAAACCCCACAGGGAGTCAGTTGTGTCCTCGGCACTTTCTTTGCGCTTGTCAGCAACGACAGTTCGTTTGAATTATGGGTTAAAGAAGGTCAGGTCGAGTTCACCACAAACCTCGACCAGAAACATCAGGCAAAAGAGGGGCAAAAACTTACTCATACCGTGGCCGACGGAAAAACAGAAGTGTCTGAACCCGGATTGGGAGCGATGGAATCCTTTTTTGCCGATGATGATCCAATGCCGCCATTCAACATGAGATAGAGAGAATCTGGAGCATTACAACAGCTTCATTCTTTGGGAACCCATCTGCCATCAATTTTGATGTAGTTGAAAGAATCGGTATTGATATCGAATGGCATTACTTCGCCGCTGAAACCACTGTTGCCGACGTTGATCTTCTGCTTGGCTTCAAGAACTCTGGTTTCGCCGTTGTTGGATGTTACCGAAACCTTACCTGTTTCAACCCCAACCACCGTCATGTTATCGATAACCCGCACCATGAATGTGGTACCGAGAACACATGCGATACCCTGTGGAGACTTGATCTTGAAACCTTCACCTGTCTTCTCGATTTTGTAAATCGCCATGCCGCTGTTCTGAGTAACGTAATCTCTACCGGCCTCAAGCTCAAAATAACCATCTGCCTTGACTTCTACGGTTCCCTTGCCGACTATCTCAAGATTTGCCATTGATTCTTCGCCGGTTTTAACAATACCGCCGAGACCCAACAGGTCGTTAATTTTTGCGGCAACGAACTGCGTGCCTGCGTTTTGCCGTATTTCAACCTTCCCATTAAGTGAGATCACTTTGGCAGAAGTCCCGGCAGTCTGATTATTGCAGCCCGAAACGGCCAGAACAGTTATTACCAGTATCAGAACCAGAGTCCGAAAATTGCTCAATTGCATCATAAGCTATCTCCTTTTTCATTCACCCCTAAAAACGAAAAAAACTGCAGATATGTAATCTGCTTTTACTAAGTTTTTTCATGATGTATCATATAGTATCAGAAAAACAACGGGACATTATGAACAGCCGTATAATCCAGTATAGCACCACTATCAACAAATTTTTCATTAAATTATCCCACAAAAGGCGCTTTGCTTTTATCTGCTTTCTTGTTGCCATGCTGTCAGTCTTAGTCGCCTGTTCCGACCAGACCGACAAGTTCGACCGGCTTTTTTACGACAGCGCATCGCGAGTTTTATCTAAATATTTTGCACCTTCGCAGGAAGTTGCTATTGTCGCTCTTGACACAGAAACGCTAGAAGCCACCCCTGAGCGCTGGCCCTGGTCGCGGGCAAGATTTGCCCGGCTGATCGAGGCAATAAGCAGTCATCATCCCCGCGCAATTGTTCTCGACATAGTCTTTCAGCACCCCGAAGAATCAGATGATGGAGCCGGCGACCGGATTCTGCGCGACACTATAGCGGCAACCGGCAATGTCGTTCTTGTCGGTTTCGTCGAAGAAGAATTAACCGACACCGGCCGGCAGAAGCGTCAATACAGGAGCCTCAAACTGTTCAGAGATGTCGCATTCTGCGATGGCTACATACATTCTCACATCGATTCTGATTCAAAAATACGCACCTTCTCAGTTTATGACAGCAAGCTGGCTGAAGAAGGCTGTCTGCTCAAACTGGCCAGACTTACCGAAAAAACAGTTAAAACCAGGTCTGTTCAGGCCAATGTGCCAGAAACAAGTCAGATCATTTTTGCCAGAAAAAATGGCGGCATACCTCTCTACAGCGGCCAGGACATAATCGAAGGAAAAATAGCCCCGGCTGCTCTTAAAGACAAAATCATCATTACAGGCGCCACCGCTCAGGTATTGCACGATTACCATGAAACCAGTCTGGGCCTTATTGCCGGACCGATAATTCTGGCGGCCGCTCTCGACACAATTCTCTCAAATCGTCTGTCAGAGCCTCAAAATGGCCTGCCATTGCGGTTTTTTCTTGTAATTATGGGATTATTGGCCAGCTTCTGCATGGTAACCAGAGCGAGTATGCGTCAGGAACTGGCTTCTTTTCTGTTTTTTTCGGTTTCGCTGGCTGCCCTGTATCATATTGCCGCTTTCCTGCTTATTTTCATGCCTTTGAGCTGCTTTTTCATAAGCTGGGCTTTTGCGTCGGTATTTTATTATCTTATCAACCGTTTCAACGAAGTGGTCGATCAGCAGGTCGCCAGTGCCGAAGCAGCCTGCGCCGGAGAGATACAGGCCCAGCTTTTCCCGGCAAAGTCCATTTTAACTGAGGCTTACAGCGTTAGAGGCATGTGCCTGCCCTGCGATGCCACCGGTGGTGATTTTTTCGACTACTTTGAGCTCGAAGACGGTAATATTGTCTTCATTCTTGGCGATGTGGCCGGCCATGGCTTTTCGGCCGCCATTCTCACCATCATGGCCAAAACCACAGTTCAGCTGCTCAGACAGAAAAACATGGCTACTCCGGAAAACATAGTCTCGACGTTGAACCAGATTATTTTAGAGCTGATAAAGAAGAAAAAGTTCATGACGCTGGCTGCCGGTCATCTGAATTGCGGTTCACACGTAATCAGCATGGTGCTGGCCGGGCATCTGCCGCCGCTGCACATCACCGCTGACGGTAAATTACTGGAACTGAACAAAGCCGGCTTTCCGCTTGGAGTCATCAAAAACCTGCCGCTTCGAACAGTCACCTGCCAGATGCAGCCGGGCGATTCACTGATTCTTTATACCGATGGTATAGTCGAAGCCCTCAACTGGCAAAACGAACAGTACACCTATCAGTCCTGGTATGATTTTCTGAAAAAATCCATGCCGGAATTCACAGAAGAGCACGGGCTGGAAGGACTTCTAGAAGGCGTAAAGCAGCACAAAGCCGGCCGCAATTTCGACGATGATGTCACTTACATCGTTATCAGAAGGCGTTTGCAGGATCTAGGAAGAAACACCGCTGTATGAGGCTCCGGTTGAGTCCGGGGGGCCTGGTTGTTGCGGAGTGTCATTCTGGTCGCTTGGCATTCTGATAGTTCCACCGGGTGGGACAGCAAGCCCTTCGTCATAATGTTTACGCAGATAGTTGAGAACGTAGCCTACTTCCATGGTAAAAGGATTACCAGAAGCGCGGTTAACGAAGTTATAGGGAATCTCAACCGGTGTGATCGTGATATCAGGCATGGTGTACCAGCCTTTGCGTGAAGGCCAGTACCAGTAATCGGCGGCATTGATTTCGCCATTCGCCACTTTCTGCTGAAAGTAGCCGTCGTCCCACGGGGTTCCTTTGTTGAAGACAACTTTGATTTTTCTCGCCGCATCCTTGAGAAAAGTTACGTCACGAATGAAGTCTGAAGTTGATCTGGATGAGTTTGTAAAATCCATGACCGACTTGTATTTTTCGGTTGATGGAACTTTGTAGAGCTCAGGTTCCCGCTGAGGCCGTGTCACAATTTCGTCGAGTCTGCCAAAATGCGCAAGAACTTCGAGAATTTCAGATCTTGGCTTACTCTTGCCAATAGCCAGATGATACTCGCTGCTGCCGGGAAAAGCCTCGCGCTGGGGAGCTGTAAGACCTGGCATCACCCACTTTTCGATCATCTCTTCGAGAAACTTGTTGCCGGCAGTTTCGACAGACAGACCAGAGTCTGCGGGAACTGATTCCAGACGCTTTAGTATGTCTTCTTTGCTTACAGTTTCGCCAAATGGCGGGCTGTTAAACGACCCTTCAAGATCGTCAATGTGAGGCTGATTTTTGGCGTAGTTCAAAACATAATCTTCAGACAGCTTTTGTATATATTTATCTATTTTGTTACGCCTGACGTCAAAGTCGGTCAGATCGAGACTGGTGATTTCGCGCTCAATAATTTTGGTGACCCGCACCATTCTTTTCAGCGTTTTGTTGGATCTTGCCGAAGTCATGAGTTCGTCAGAGCACTCGCCAAATATGATGTTGGCAGCCACTTCGTCGCCAACCCCGAATAGAAGTTTGGTCAGCTTACCAAAAGCAGGAGCCTTGACATCCCAGGTCATGGTCAGTTGGACAGGATCATCGGGATGCCGCATTACCTTGGCAATAATGGTATTGGGATCGACCCGGTCACCAACGGCGCAATTGAGTTCTGAGACAATGAGTCTTTGGGGAACCGGGCCATCCTGCGACCAGGGCTGCGGAACCTGAACAACAGCCAGATTTTCGCCAGTAGGGGCAGAGACCTGCGTATCAGCGCCTTCGGTGCTGTCTGAATTGAGAAAGGGCTCGGGGCTCATTATGAACTTTCCATAGACGAGAACCCGCTCATCATTGTATTCGCCAACCGAAAAAACCCTGATGTGATCGAGACGTTGAACCTTATCATAACCCTTTACCGGCGATGGATTGGCAGACTCGAACTCCTCGGCAACAATATAGGTTTTGCCGTTACCACTGCCGAAAAATTCACGCACCAGCGCACCGCCGGTCGGGCGTGCAACTTTCTTGCCGGCGTCAAAACCATCGCTAACCCACCAGCGTTTGCGCATAAGTTGAGCTTCTGCCCAGTTCAGGCCTGAATATGCCAGATATTCAGCTCTTTTCTGGTTGTAAAAAGACTTAACATTAGTCAGCTCATGGCTCGAGAAAAGCATCATGGAAGTTACGAACATGAGAAGAACCGAAATGAGAATAAGAGCCGTCGGTATGGCCAGACCTCTTTTAGCGTTCATAAGCACTCTCCTGCAGACTCAAACTACATTCACCAGGGCTCGTTCGTTTCTGTGTTCCTCATTTTAACGGCATTTGCGATAGTATTTTCCCTGTCGTTCTCATCGCGAATACTCACGCTGTATTTGATCAGATGGGCATCGGGCCTTTCGACAACGAACTCTATCGCCTTGTTGGCGATAACTTTCAAACCACGCGGATCGTTGTTCTTATATTGCTCGTAGTTGAGCATGTTGAGCCGCATATCTTTGTCACGAAAAAAAACGACCAGTTCGTTGCGATCATTCTTGAACAGCACCTGATGGCAGGTTTTGCTGGAAACAGGAGGAAACAGTATGCGATTACCGTATGAAAGTTCTTTGTTGATATAAATCGAAGCCATTCTCAAATCCTGCAGATCGCCAATTTTCTGGGTGGCACTCAATGACTTTCTGGCCCAGAAAAAAGCACCAGTTGCAAGTCCCATGAATAGAGCAAAAATGACTGCATAAACGCAGAGTTCGACAAAGGTCATACCACGTCGGCGGCAACAGATGTTCATTATCATACTTTCTTCTTCAGAAGGTGAAGAACGACATTATGCGCAAATTTGTCGCCAGCAGTTTTGCGATCATTCCAGAAGAACTTAACGGTGACCTGGATCAGGTCAGGATCTGGCGAAGGCTTTGCCGACAAAAAAACACGACAGTGCGAAAAAAGTCTGGTAGCATTTCTGCTGTCTTCACCATAAAAGTTTTCCATAGCCTTGCAGACTTCACGATTTTCGAGCACTGTTTCAGTGATATCCAGGCCATCATCCGAGTTACCGCTGAACAATGCGGTATCGAAGCGCCCCTCTTCAATCTCGTTCTCAATGGTCATCAAAACTCTTTCAGAGATGCTCAGAGTGACCGGAAAATCCCTCAGCATACGCTGTTGCGAGAGCCCACTTTCAGAGAAAAGTCGGAGCAGAGGAATAAAGCCGATAACGAATATGATGACTCCGAGCATCACTTCGACCAGTGATACTCCATGACAGAGGCTTATCGAACGTTTTCCAGTTAAAAAATTCATCCCTGCCTTACACCCTTCTCCATTATACATTAACCGAATAGCCGGCTGAGAGCAAGTATCGTCACTCCAACAAGCTATGTGACCGTATTACTACAATCTTTGTTTTCGCTACTGCAGATTAACGTTTGGCATAAAGGGTTCTTCGATCACTTCCTCGTCAGCCTTTGGCTTGGTGTCCTGAGCGTCAGGAGCAACCAGTTCACCCTTATCCTGGCTGGGAGCAACATCTTTGGCAGCCTCATTTTTGTCAGTCCCGGCTTTTTCCTGCTCATAAGGCACTTCATCTGCCGGTTTGCCGGTGTCAGGATCAACCTTGATGACTTCTTTTGCGGAACCGGCAGCAGTTTCGTCGGTTGCTGCAGCTCCGGTATTCTTTGCTGAAGCAAAATATTCGTTGCCTGAATTTTTCCAGGCGGCAGCGGCATTGCTGGTAAAGCTCTTGAAATCCTTCTCACTGAATTGTGCAGAATTGGCAGCAGCTATAACGGCAGCGGCTGCCACCCGTATAACTGCCGCGATCTTGGTCAGAACCCCGGCTACCGCCGAGAGAACACTGCCAACGGCGCCGAGCACAGCACCAACGTATGGAATAGCGCTCAACGCCATGCAGCCTTTTCCCGCCAGACCAATAACCATTGCGGCTGCAGAAAGAATGTTACCAACGCCCTGAAGCATTTCGCCAACTCCGCGCAAAGCTGTCTGGGTGGCGCTGGTCTTCTGAGCTGCCTTTTGCAGGTTGCTCTGGTCTTTAGCCGACTGCGATGTCGCAGCTGCAGTTTTGGTGTCCTGCGAAGCCTTGGACGAATCCTGCGAGGCTTTGTTCAAATCAGTCTTGGTGGTTGCCATTGCTGTCTTGCCCTTGGCAAGCTCTTTTTCTGCCTTCTTTATATCTTTCTTGATCTTTTT
>CAZMWO010000012.1:0-2784 GCA_964569565.1 uncultured bacterium
TGCTTGAAGAAGCAGGCAAAGCCTATCTGGAAGGCGATTACCGCAAGGCAGTACTGTTCGTATAGAACATGGGTACCGGCCGTTTCTGACCAGAAGATATTCTTTTGTGCCGGTGGATACGAGTATACGTGGACGATTCCGGGCTGATCTGAAACTGCACAACGGCGTCAACAGTCTTAACATCAAGACTGTTGACGCCGATGGCGCAATCATTGACTGCAAAAAGTTCGATTTGCATTATAAAGGTTCGTTTCGGGAATGGAATGAAACCATTTTTATCGCTTTTTTTCTGGCGATAATAATCAGGGGCCTCGTTCTGCAGGCCTTCTGGATTCCCACCGGCAGCATGGAACCGACCCTGCTCGGTGAAAAACGTAACCCATTTACCGGCCAGCTCGAGCGCAGCGGCGATCGCATACTGGTCAGCCGTTTTGCTTATGTGCTCGACCTGTCTCTCGACGGCCGCTTGCCTTTTGGGCCACGCATCTGGCTCAAGCTGCCCGACCGTGGTGACATCATTGTTTTTAAATATCCCAATCCCGATGTCATGGCTCCGCCGAAAGACTATATCAAGAGAGTCATCGGGTTGCCCGGTGACCGCATAGATATTGAAGATGGAGTTGTGATGGTCAATGGCACCGTTTTGAAAGAGCCATATATCGCCGAGCCACCGCTGTCGACTTTTCATACGACAGTGCCGGCAGATTGCCTGTTCTGTATGGGCGACAACCGTAACAACAGCTCTGACAGCCGCTACTGGGGTCCGATGCCGCTGAGCAACCTCAAGGGCCAGGCTGTGTTCAACTATCTGCCGATGAACCGCATCAGTCCAATACGGAGCCATCCTCTGGCGATCGCCCCGTCGCGTCAGGCCGAATCGGCTTACTGAAATGTTTTTCAGATGAAAAAAGAACTGCCCGGGCACATTAAAAAAGCATTCAAGTCTATCGATCATTTTCTTCCGGTCGTAGACCTCGTTGTTGAGCTCGTAGACGCCCGCATGCCCAACGGATCCCGCATGAAGGGTTTTATCAATCGTCTTGGCAAGAATTCGGTCATCGCCTTATCGAAATCTGATCTGGCCGATGAAAACGAAACCAGAAAGTGGCTCGCGCGTTTTTCTGACGAAGGGCTTACTGCCGTGGCCCTTGATTGTCGTGACGGTCACTCAGTGAAGCGTCTGACCAGTCTGATAAAAGCCGCGGCGTTTACGGTAAAACCAGGCTGTAAGGCGCCGGCCCGCAAGGTGCGCCGGGCCATGATCATCGGTATTCCCAATGTCGGCAAGTCGACGCTGATAAACTCGCTGGCCGGGCGAAAGGCGGCGCGTACTGCCAATATGCCAGGAGTCACCCGCAGCATCCAATGGATCAAGCTCAGCGGCGAGCTCGAACTGCTCGACCTGCCGGGAATTCTAGATTACGGCCTGTTGCGGCGTGGGGATGTTCTTCAGCTTATCAATACCGTTCCCGGTAAGGATGAAGATACCTGGAGCCAGGCAAAGACGCTGGCGCAGGTTCTTGCCATGACTGGAAACCAGCATATTCTGCCGGGTTACCTTGATTGCGGCGAGAGTTACGATCGTTTCATCGAAGATTACGCCCGGCGCATGAATTTTTGCCGCAAAGGCGGCGTTGCCGATATCGAACGGGCGGCTACCGATATCATCAGACGATTTCAGGCCGGTGGTCTGGGGCGTGTAACCATTGAACGTGCAGACAGCGACCTGGACGAATTTTTTGATATGCAACCGGAAGATTCAGAGGTGGAATTCTGATCATGAGCGAAGCACAGGAAAAGCTCGATCTCTCGGAAGAAGTTTCGCGTCATATTCTGGGTTCAGGTGACGATTCTGGTCTGACTATGATCAGGGGGGTTCCTGACCTTTCTGCGCACGCACGCGGCAACTGCCTGATGCTTGCAGGCCCGGCCGAAAAGATAAAACTGGTAAAGAAGTTTATCGATCTGCTCGGTCGTCGTATTGAGAGGGCCGGTGCACTCGAACAATATGAAGTTCGCCGGCTGTTCGACCAGTTCATCGACGGGGATGCAGGGAGCAGTGACTCCAGTGAACCTTTCAGCGAACTGATCACCTCGTTCAACGGCCGGCTGGTCAGGGCAATGACAGCAGGGCAGCAACAGTATGTCGCAGCAATCGAGAAAAACACGGTTATTGTTGCCCGTGGTCCGGCCGGAACCGGCAAGACCTATCTCGCCACCGCGATGGCAATCAAGGCACTCAAAGAAAAGAAAGTCAGCCGGGTGATTCTTTCGCGACCGGTTGTCGAAGCTGGCGAAAGTCTGGGCTACCTGCCCGGCGATATCAAGGAAAAAGTCGATCCGCATTTCCGACCGCTGTATGACTGCCTGCAGGAATTCATCGGCCTGGGCAAGTTCGAGCAGTTCGTCAGGCAGGGCGTTATCGAGATAACTCCTCTGGCATATATGCGCGGTAGAACTTTTAACGAAGCTTTTGTCGTGCTCGACGAAGCGCAGAACACGACGATGCCGCAGATGCGCATGATTCTCACCCGCCTCGGGTATGGCTCAAAGCTTGTCATAACCGGCGATCAGACTCAGATTGACCTGCCCCGTACCACTGATTCGTCTTTGTTAACGCTTGGTGATATCATTGGTTCGGTAGAATCGGTATCTTTTATTGATCTTTGTGGTAAAGACGTGATAAGACATGAAGTAGTCAGGCGAATTATCAGCGCATTCGATGAATACCAGAAGCGGGAAAAAGAAAAGAAGTGAGCGAGAAGCATAGTTTTATTCTCTCGA
>CAZMWO010000012.1:2794-6082 GCA_964569565.1 uncultured bacterium
TGGCTTAACGTGCCGGAGAGCATACAGCGCAGATTTATCATGTGGCTGTTGCTGTTTTTTGCTCTGCTGGTGCTGATACTGGTTATCGACCCCGCCGGCTTCACTCCTTCTGTAACTGAAGGCATGCCTGCTGCCAAGGCTATCCGTGCGCCCCGGCTCATAATTTTTGTCGATGAAGCCAAAACCAAAGAACTGCGTGCAATCGAACGTGAGAGTGTTAAGCCGGTGTACAAGCCGATCGCGCAAGCGGAAGAAAATATGCTCGAGCGTTTTGACAATTTCAGCACTGATCTTGCTCTGTATTTTGCCGAATACAAGAAGCTGCCAGTATCAGAACCCCCACAAAACCTTATTGCATCATATTTCCCCGGCGAATCGCTTCTCGATCAGAGCAGTCTGATCCAGTTGCGCACCCTGCGGCCGTCTCAGTTCGAGAATCTGATCACAGCTTCCCGCCAGCTGCTTCTGAACATGGCCCAGAAAAAGATATCGCAGCAGCATCTCGAAACAATTCGCTCAGAAATAAAGACGAGCGTCGACAGTTACCCTGAGAACATGCAGTTCAAGTCGATAATGAATGTTCTGGTGCGTAACGCAATAACTATAAACGTGGTTGAAGATGAGAAGGGCACAAGACTGCTGCGCGAAGCGGCGGCACGTGCCGTGCAACCGGTAGTCAGAAATTTTCAGAAAGGGCAGAAGATCATCGACGAAGGAGCCATCGTAACTGCAGACGATTTTGCCGTAATCAGGAAGATTACCGAGCAGATGCAGAAGAACAAGATGATGTCGTTGATGGGTAATTTCCTGCTTGCGCTGTTGTCGGTGGTGATTTCGCTGGTATATCTGCGTCTCGAAAACAAGAACGTGGTTAACGACGCTGAGCAGTATAAGCTGCTGAGCGTGCTGTGTTTGACTACGTTAGTTCTTGCCAAGACAGCACATGGGCTTGGAGTGATGTTCGACCAGCCTTATCTGCCGATTCTTCTGACGCCGCTGCCGGCGGTTGCCCTGCTGATGACCATGCTGCTCGACAGTCGAATCGCACTCTTTCATGTTTTTTCGCTTGGTCTGATGATGTTTGTCGTGGCCGAATCAAACGTTCGCTTCGTTGTGGTAAGCTTGTTCGGCGCGATGGCCGGCATTCTGGCCTGGCGCTCGGTTTCACGGGCGAGCGATGTGCGCAACCTTATCGGCTCTTCAGGCGTCAAAATCGGCCTGGCAAGCTCTGTAGCGGTTCTTTCCTTTCTGATGCTCGACTCCGACAACATGCCGAATCTGCAGATATCTGAGATCCTGATCAGGGTCGGGTTTGGCCTGCTCAATGGTATTTTGTCAGGTATTCTGGCAAATGGCGTGCTGCCTTATATGGAAAGTGCTTTTTCGCTTGCTACCAATTCGCGGCTGCTCGAGCTCACCGATTTGTCGCAGCCACTGTTGCGAAAGCTCGCTGAAGAAGCACCCGGCACCTATCAGCACAGCATCGCCGTCGCTACCATGGCTGAGGCTGCCGCCAACTGTGTTAATGCTGACCCGCTGCTGACCAAGATCGCTTCTTATTTTCACGATATCGGCAAAATCAAGCGCCCTTCGTACTTTGCCGAGAATCAGGCCAGCGAGAACCGGCATGACCAGGTCACTCCCTATATGTCGAGCCTGATACTGATCGGGCATATCCGCGATAGCCTGGACCTGGGCCGTGAATTCAACCTGCCCGAACGCGTTCTTTCAATAATGTCGCAGCATCATGGGACTACTCTTATCAGTTACTTCTTCGAGGAAGCCAAGAAGCTTAAAGATGGTGACGAGGTTAATGAAGAGCGTTTCCGTTACCCCGGGCCAAAGCCACAGACCAAGGAAGCTGCCATTCTTATGCTTGCCGACTCGGTTGAGGCCGCTGCACGAACTCTGCCGCAACACACACACAGCAAAATCGAAGGCCTGGTCAAGCGCATTGTCGAGCACAAGCTCAAAGACGAAAACCAGCTCGATGAAAGCGAACTTACGCTCAAGGACATTGAAAAAATCGAACAGACATTTGTCAGAACCCTCACTTCAATGTACCATGGCAGGGTTGACTATCCGGGAAAATTATCAAACCAGCTTAAGGGAGCCACCGATGGAAATACTGATCAGTAACCGACAGGAGCAGGTATCCATCGACCTCGATTTCATCAGGGCAGTTGCCGAAGAAATCATGCGGTTCGAAGCATCTCCAGAAAAGGCCGAACTTTCGCTGGTTTTCTGCGACGACGATTTCATTCAAAAACTCAATCGGGATTATCGTGGCAAGAATGAGCCCACTGACGTTCTTTCGTTTCCGATGGAAGAAGAGCAATTCGAGTCAGAGATCAGAATGCTCGGCGATATAGTGATCAGTACTGAGACGGCTGCCCGCCAGGCCGACAGCCTCAAGCATCCGCCGCTTCTCGAAATAGTATTTCTGCTGATTCACGGGCTTCTGCATCTGCATGGTTACGAGCATTCAGGCAAGATAAAACGTAAGCGCATGCGTGAGCGTGAGGTTACTATTTTCAGACACTTGTGCGAGAAAAAGATGCTGAACTGTATTGATGGTGAAGAACCGGCTCCGCTCATCAAGCGGGCCATCGCCGTTGATTAGATCAGCATGATCAGAGAAGGGTATGTCAATTAACAGCTATGGATGATACGTTTACGGGTATATTATTCTTTTTTTGCCTTCTGCTTTCTGCATTTTTTTCTTCTTCCGAAACCGCGTTCTTTGCCCTTTCGCCGCTTCGCCTCAAAAAGCTTGAGGACGAAGGCGACAAGAAAGCCGGAGAGATCCTCAAAGTCCTGTCTGACAAACAGAAAATGCTGATCACTCTGCTCATGGGGAACACTCTGGTAAATGTTGCAGCTACCGCTATTGCGACCACTTTTTTTATTGATTATCTGCCGAAGTCACGGCTGGCAGAGCTGGTTGGTGTTGGCCCGACGATGAGTGTCGCGGTTTCTTCGGTTATCATGACCGTAGTGCTTCTGGTGTTCGGAGAAATTACGCCTAAGACCATCGCAATTTTCGGTGCCTATGGTTATTCGCGGGTTGTGGTCAAGCCTCTGCGCTTTGCCATGTTCCTGTTTTCACCGTTTTCATGGCTTACTATAGGGTTTATCAGCAGATTTTTTCCCAGGTATTTGTTTGGGCTGCCTTATACATTGCTTCCATGATGATATTTCGCAGGGCAGCTTCCTTGGCAGACACGAGAGTAGCCGGTTGTCCATTGATGGCATTAAGGAAGAGTTCGAAGGCATGGGGGAGGGGAT
>CAZMWO010000012.1:6092-11694 GCA_964569565.1 uncultured bacterium
AGAGATCGACAGCTATTTCAATCTTGGCGAAGAAGTGGGAATTATCGAGCGCGACGAGAAGGAAATGATAAGCTCTGTGTTTGAGTTCGGCGACACTCTGGTGCGCGAAGTCATGGTGCCGCGCCCGGATATTATTGCGATGCCTATCAACATTGGACTTGACGATCTGCTGCATTTTATCCGCGAAGACGGTCATTCCCGCTTTCCTGTTTACGATGGCAATATCGACAAGGTAGTCGGAATACTCTACGTCAAGGATATCCTTATCAAGCTCGATGAAATCAAGGTCAGTTACGATCTGTTCAAGCTTTTGCGGCCACCTTTCTTTGTGCCCGAAACCAAGAAGCTGAACGATCTGCTGAGCGAGTTTCAGAAGCGCAAGCAGCACCTGGCTCTGGTTGTTGATGAATATGGCGGCATTTCGGGCCTGGTTACTATCGAAGATCTTCTCGAAGAAATCGTCGGAGAAATCGTCGATGAATACGATCTTGAAGAACAGGCGCCGATGAATCAGCTAGATAAGCATGTATACAGCATTGACGCGCGTTACAGTATCAGCGATCTTGAAGCCGAGCTGAATTGTGAACTTGACTACGAAGATTCAGAGACGGTCGGCGGGTTCGTTCTCGAAAAACTCGGGCGCATACCGCAGCGCGGCGAGTCTTTTGCAGAACCGCAGGGCATTTTTCAGGTCACCGAAATCAAGGGAAACCGTATTCTTCGGGTAAAATTTACGATGAGCCCGCCGTTGCCTGACGACCCGCCGGTCGAATAAGCCGATTAAATGCTATGGAGAACCGTCATTGACTGGCATTGTTTTTTACCTTTGTCTGGCGCTGGTTTTTCTTGCGCTGAATGCGGTGTTTAACGGTGCCGAAACCGGTCTGGTATCACTCGATACAGAATATCTGCGCTACAAGTCGCGCACTCTTCCCGACACTGCGCGCGAAAAAAGGCTTCTTAAACTTGCCCAGTCGCCAGATCATTACCTCAGTCTGACTTTGATCGGTATCAACAGCTGCCTTGTCATCGCAACTTCTCTGGCAACTGCTCTGATGGAGAGGCTGGTCCCATCTTTCCTTGAGGTTGGCACTCTGTTGCTGTCGACTTTTATTTTTCTGTTCTGCGAATTTTTACCCAAGATGGTTTTTAACAGCCGCCCTCTTGTTTACTGTCTGAAGTATCTCAAACTTCTGACAGTTGCCGAAGTTTTGTTCAAACTGCCGATTACTGCAGTGTCATGGCTGACCCGTATGACAATGCGGCTTTTCAGGGTTCCCTCCAGCACCGAAAGTGGCCTTTCCCGAGAAGAGTTGCTGATTTTGTTAGGTCATGGCGCTTCAACCGGTACGATTGCACATCACTCCAATCGTATGGCCCGTGGAATCATCGGACTTCGCGATACTATTGCGCGCGAAGTCATGATACCACGCATCAATATGCTGGCTCTCGACATCGATACGCCGCCGGAAATTGCGCAGACTACGGTAATAAGATCGGGCTTCTCACGCATACCTGTTTTCAGAGAACATGTAGACAAAATTGTTGGTGTGCTTTACTTTAAAGATCTGTTTTTGAAGGAGGGTGGTATCGGGCGTCTCGAAGATATTATCTCAGCGCCGCTGTTTGTGCCGGAAACCAAGCTGGCTTCTGAGTTGTTCAAGGAAATGCGCCGGTGCAACTATCAGATGGCGGTTGTTCTTGATGAATATGCTTCGGTCAGCGGTATCATCACTTTCGAAGATCTCGTTGAACAAGTGGTCGGAGAAATTCAGGACGAATTTGACAAGCCGCGGACGGAATTGAAGTATAATGACGATGGCAGTATCAATGTCAGGGGTGATATGCATATTGACCGCCTGAATGAGCAAACCGGCCTGACGCTAAGTCCGGTTGGCGGAGAGACTACTGTTAACGGGCTGGTAGTGGCTGTGCTCGGCAAAATTCCTGAAGCCGGTGAAACTGTTCTGATCGATGGGGTGAAAATGCGGATAATCGAAAGCAGTCAGCGAAAAGTCGAATGGCTGCGGATATTCAAGGTTGGCAACTGATTATGAAACTGCCTGTTCAGCATGAAAGACTTAACCGAACCATATCTGATGCCGGCGAAAAGCTGAACCTGATTCTGCTTTCTTTGCGCAAGTATCTTTTAACCGGGGTACTCGTGCTGGTGCCGCTCATGGTCACCCTTTACATCATGTTTGCCGTATTTCAGATTACTGATGGTCTTCTTGGCGTGGCGGTAAGCCGTGCAATCGGCTATCGAATACCTGGCGTCGGCCTTTTTCTGACCGCAACAATCTGTGTTATCGTCGGAGTTATAGCGCAGAACTACCTTGGTCGTCGCATCATCAACGGAATTGAGAACTCTCTTGAGCGCATTCCGGTCGTCAGGTCTCTTTATAATGGCATAAAACAGGTGGCCGACGTAGTCGTTCAGAAGAACAGTGGTGAATTCAAGCGGGTTGTCATGCTCGAGTACCCAAAAGAAAACTGCTGGGTAATCGGCTTTGTAACAGCCGACTTCACTGTGCCATTGCGTGAAAAGGCGCTGGATGACCTCGACATGGTAACGGTTTTTGTGCCGACGACGCCAAACCCGACATCGGGTTTTCTGCTCATTCTTGAAAAGTCTAAAATAGTCGATACCCACATGGATATCGAAGATGCTATGAAGATAGTTATTTCCGGAGGGCTTGTGCAGCCTGGCAAAAGCGCCGAGGCAATCGGCGAAAGTCCGGAAAATGAATTTGTCATTCCACACTGATGAATGAGGTAAAAACATGGGTAGAGCCGTGATCCTGGTATCTATACTTCTGCTGTTAATGACCCCCGGATGGTCTTTCGCTTCTGATTCAGCCGGTCTTGCCGAGATCAGGCAGTATTTTGAATTGCGTGACACCATTACTCTGGTCAATCTCGAGATGAAAAGGGCTCTGTCGAATGATTCCATATCGCCGATGCTCTCTGATCGCAGGGCAGAAAATGATCTTGCAGCTGTGTTGAATTTTCTTGAAGAGCGCATTACCCAGTTTTCATCGGTTAAGACGCCTCTCAAATACCATTATGTCAAGAAGCTTGGCGGACTTTTTAACGAATCGAGGCAGCTGCAGGCTTCAGTTCTTGTAAGAATCAGGGCGAATGCCCTTGCCTCTGAGCCGGGCAGCACAATAGATCAGCCCAAATCCGTCGAGGAACTGGCAGAAGACCTTAAGACCCATCCAAGACCTTATTTTCAGCCGATCGACCTGCGCGCTCTTCTCAGTCCTGGCCTGCAGAACGCCAATAAAATGCAGCCGCAGAAAACTCCAGTTGGATCAGAGCCGGTCAAAGTCGTCGCGCCGCCCGTCGAGCAGACTGTCGGTGCCCGGGCGCCTGCCGCTGAGGTAAAAACTCCGGTGCCGGTCAAGATGCCTTCACCAGAAAAGCCGGTTAAGACAGTGCCCGTGCCGGTTGCAGCCCCGGCGGTCACGCCTGTTGCTTCGCCTGCGGTGCCGTTGCCGGCTGTGGCAAAGACGCCGGTTGCGAGCGAGCCAGCACCGGTTAAGCCGGCTCCTGTCGCAGTACTGTCAAAACCGGTGCCAGATCAGGTCAAGCCGGTTCCTGTCGTATCTTTGCCCGTGCCATCGCCCGAACCTGCAACAGCTACTCCGGTTCTTGCAACAGCCACTCCGGTTGTGCCTGATGTTGTCGAAATCGCTTCTGAGACGGCGTCTACTGTGGTTGCTGTTGCTTCGGCAGGTAAAGTGATGCGCCCGCTTGCGGTTATGATCGAGAATCATAACCAGTCCCGCCCGCAATCAGGCCTAGATCAGGCTGACCTGGTCTATGAAATGCCGGTTGAAGGCGGAATCACCAGATTCATGGCGGTTTATACCAGATTACCCGGTCTGCTTGGGCCGATACGCAGTTGTCGTGAATATTTCATTGACCGGGCGCTCGAGGTCGATGCCCTTTATGTTCATTGTGGCAGCA
Organism: uncultured bacterium; assembly: GCA_964569565.1. Taxonomy (GTDB): domain Bacteria; phylum Muiribacteriota; class Ozemobacteria; order Ozemobacterales; family Ozemobacteraceae; genus Rifleibacterium. Next base: position 10,068 of record CAZMWO010000012.1, read on the forward strand.
GCCCGGCCGGATATGCCTATATTTCGAAGAGCAAAATCAATTCTGTCGATGAGATAAAGCACTCGAAGCCTTTCTTTCGCGACAACACGCGCAAGGCTCCGCACAACCTTTATGGCCGGGGGGCAGGTCTTCTCAATTACATGTCAGAGAAGATAAGCATGCAACTGCCTGCTGCTCCAAAGCTCATCAACTATGGCGAGCATGCCGGTGAACCGACTGAAGCAGGAGAATCAGTCAGCATAAGATACCATGGCAATTATACTCTCGATTTTAAATTCGAAGACGGTGTTTACCAGCGCTACATGAATAAAGTGCTGCATGTTGACCGCGAAACCAGAAAGCCGCTGCAGGCAGATGCTGTGGTTGTTCAGGTGGCCGCCATGCAGGTTGTCGATAAAGCCGGCCGTCAGGAAATAAGTTTCATCGGCAGCGGCAAGGCGTGGGTACTTCAGAACGGTAAGAGAACGGCAGTTACCTGGGCTAAGAAAAACTCACGAGATCTGACCAGCTACAAAGACGCGGCAGGCCGGGAATATCTTTTCCCGCGGGGCCTGCCGATATGGGTGCAGGTGGTTTCGCCGGCACACAAGATGACATTTAACGGCGTTGAAGAACAGACACCGGTTGCCGGCAAAGAACCGGCTGAATCTGCCAGCGCGACCGCCGACATTGGAAAGCAGGGATGATATGACAAAATTTGGTGCCGTAGGTGTTTTCGGCCGGGCGAATGCCGGCAAATCGACATTGATCAACGGTCTTGTCGGCGAACGCGTTTCGATTGTCTCGAAGCGGCCTCAGACCACACGCAAACGAATTCTCGGCATTCTTACTATCGATGACTGTCAGCTTGTTTTCTGTGACACTCCCGGCCTGCATGCGGTTAAGAACAAACTCGACGCCTACATGCATGAAGAGATTCTGTCAACGGTGAAGGGGTTGCAGGCCGGTATGTATCTCGTCGACCTGTCAGAACCCATGCCTGAAGACGATCAGAATTATCTTGCCCAGCTTAATCCCGAGAGCGGCATGCCCCTTTTTCTGGTATTGAACAAGGCTGATCTGGTGGATGAGGCTATTGTAGCGAAGATTCGCGAGCAATATGCCGGGTTTTACAAATTTGACAAAGTTTTTGTGACTGCGGCAGCAAAGGAAAAGGGGCTGAAAGAGGTGCTTGCAGCCCTTGTCGAAGTAACTCCCGAGGGGCCTTTTGCGTTTGACGTCGATGATTATACCAGCCTTTCTGAACGTGAAATCGTTGAAGAAACCGTGCGTGAAGCAGCTTTGCAGAGATACTACCAGGAAGTTCCCCATTCGATAGCTGTTCAGGTTGAGCAGTTCAAGGAACGCAGTAATGGCAAAACTTTCGTTGAAGCGACAATTTATGTGGAAAAGGAAAGCCACAAGAAAATAATCGTAGGCACGAAAGGCGATGGAATAAAGGCTCTGGGGCAGATTGCGCGACAGAGGTTGAACGAGCTTCTCGGACGTGATATTTTTTTACAGTTGTGGATTAAAGTCAGAGAAAATTGGCGCCGCGACGAACAATGGATTGAGAGACTGGGTTATCGTAAAAGCATCTGATCGGGCCAGGCTGTCAGCCCGATGCGCCGGGTGAGCCGGTCTACCT
>CAZMWO010000012.1:11704-20090 GCA_964569565.1 uncultured bacterium
TGAACTCTATTTTGATGATAGTTATAGCGGTAGTTATTCTTCTGCTGGTTTTCGTGATGTTTTCACTCGATGACCAGGAAGAAGACACCGGGTTTCTGAGCGAGGAAAAGGATGCTGCACCAGAAATCCAGGATAAATCTGAGCCCGAGATTATCAAAACCGTGGCCGACCCTTTGCCGGTTGCTGCCCCGGAACCGCTTAAGCCGACGGAAAAGGCTCCCGTCCGCCAGATTGCGCGGCATGCTGACAGCGATAAGATTGCTCTGCTTGACGTTGGCAGCGAAGAAGACCTGCGTTTGCGCATCATGCTCGACCAGCGGCTGGCAGCGCCTGTCGATACCGAAGATCATGATGCCGTAGTGGCTGCCGTTCAGATCCGCTTTCCCGAAGAGGTTCTGGCCGATCGCGAAAGTCTGTTGAAGCTTATCCGGCGGGCCGAAGCGGTTTTTGACAAGGAATTTTCTTTTGATTATTCATGTTTTGCCGGCTCGCAGCTCGATCGTATATGGGTTTTCGGGCGCAACGAAGGGCGTGATGACGCTTTGTTCGAAGCGCTGGTGGTGTCTTTCGAAGTGATTTCGAGATTCAAGCGTACCCTCGAAAGCGACTCGATTCTGCGTGAAAGTCGCGCTCGCGTTGCCATCGGTCTGGCCATGGGTAAACTGGTGCGGATTGGCCGCGGCATGGTCGCTGAGCCGACCTGGGTTGGCAAGCCGGCTTACCTGGCCGAAACGCTGGCTGAAGCCGCTCTTGATTTCTCGATATATGTTTCAGAAGACGTTCACAAGGCCGCGTTGCCGTTGTTCGATTTTCGCGAATGGAAACCGGTTAAGTTGCGGTCGCCGTTGCCGCCGATTCAGACTTACGAGCTGGTTGGCTGGAACAAACCCGAAGAGATCGCTTCGTATGCTTCGCACAAAGACGCAGCAGCCCGGCGCGCCGTTGCGGTTGCCTACCGCTATCTCGAGCTCGACGCAAAACTGCAGCCACTTGTCGAGCTCATTGGTGACGCAGACGAGAAGGTTGCTCTCGAGGCTCTCGAAACAGTTAAGGTCATTGGCAGCGAGCAGTCTCTCGGCTTGCTCAAGCGCATTTTCCCTGAAACACAGGACCCGATATTCCGCAGCGCCATTATCGACGCTTTTGCCAGCATCGGGCGCAACGAAGTGGTGCCGGTAATTCTCGGCTCGACAAAAGAAGCGAGCTGGAAGGTGCGTTTGTCGGCCGCCAGCGCCCTGCATAAACTTTCTGGCAATGATGCGCTCAAGCATCTCGAGCATCTGCTCGAAGATCCTGACGGTGCGGTAAAAGCCTGTGTTAATGGCGCATTCTACAGGGCAACCGGCAAAAAGGAATACCTCGATGTTCTGGCAGGACTGATCACAGACTTGTCGAAACGCACGCGAAAAGCCGCCGCTGACGAGTTGCTCGATATTGAGTCCGATGCTGCCCTCAAGACGGTTATCGCATCTTTCAGCGAACAGGAACTCGAGCTGCAGAAGCATATTCTGCGGCGTCTCGAATTCAGCAGGAGCAAAATCCTGTATCAGTGTTTTCTTTCGATTTTCAAAAATTCTGGCGAAAAGATCAGGCCCTTTATTGCTGAGGCCGTTCGCCGGGCCGGGCTGGTGAATTAAATGGCTATAGACATACTGGTAGTAGATGACGAGGAGATGATCCGCTGGACCCTCAAGGAAGCTCTTGAGAGCGAGGGTTACAATGTGCGGGCTTTTGAGAACGGCCGCGATTTTCTTGCTTATTTCAACGAACACGGCAGTGATATCATTCTGCTCGACGTTCGTCTGCCAGACAGCAACGGTCTTGATCTGTTGCTCGAGGTGACCCGTGTCGATCCCGATGCCATAGTCGTCATCATGACCGCTTATGGCGACGTCGAGACTGCTGTAAATGCGATGAAGCGCGGCGCTTTTGATTACCTCGCCAAGCCCTACAGCCTGGAAGAAGTCAGCCTGTTGATCAACAAGATCGTGCAGGCCAATCTGCTCAAGAGTCAGTTGCATCACTACCAGGAAATGCTCGAAAACAAGTTTTCACGTATTCTTGGTGATAACCAGAAAATGAAGCAGCTACGCGAACACATCGGTATGGCAGCCCGTACCGATCGCACAACCGTTCTTATCAGGGGTGAGTCCGGCACCGGCAAGGAGCTGGTTGCCCGTCAGATTCACTTTCAGAGCGCGCGCGCCGATAAGCCATTCATCGATGTTAATGCGGCAGCGGTAAGCAGCACTCTACTTGAATCAGAGCTGTTTGGTCACGAAAAAGGCGCCTTCACTGATGCGCAGAAGCAGAAGAAGGGGCTGTTTGAGCTGGCCAACGGCGGCACTCTGTTTCTCGATGAGATCGGCGATCTTGATCCGTCTCTGCAGGTCAAATTGCTGCGTGTTCTTCAGGAGAGAAAGTTCAGACGTGTCGGTGGTACCACTGACATACACGTTGATGTTCGTATCATATCGGCCACCAACGCTGATCTTGAGAAGGCTATAGAAGATGGTCGCCTGCGTCAGGATCTGTTTTATCGTTTGAATGTTTTTACGGTTAACCTGCCGCCTCTGCGCGACCGCCGCGACGATATTCTGCTGCTTGCGAAAAATTTTCTCGAGGAGTTTCGCAAGGAGTTCTCGAAGGATATTTCGGGTTTCAGAGATGATACTCTGCGTATTCTCGAGGGTTATAATTACCCCGGCAATGTACGGGAACTGCGCAATATTATTGAACGCGCGACTCTTCTTGAAACCGGCAACCTCATCAGGCCGGCAAGTTTGCCGGACGAGCTCAAAAAGAGCTCAGATCTTGGCTACGTCGCGTTCGCACACGAGACGGCCAAGCCCTGGCAAAGCGCCGGGTTCAATTTTAAAGATTATATTGATTCGGTAGAGAAGCAGATTGTCGTTGATGTGATGCAGGAGGTCGAGGGCAAGAAGAGCCGGGCCGCCGAAGTGCTTGGTTTGACCCGCTTCGCCTTGCGTCACCAGCTCAAGAAGCACAATCTAGAAACCGACTGAAGCAGGCGCGCGACATCTGCACTGTATCGCGGCAAATTCTTTTCAACTGGCTATCTGCTTCCCTTCGCGCATTGTAAAAATCTGTTTTACTGCTTGTTGACGCCGCTTTGATGCGGCTTTTCTTTGTTTATAGACTTTTCAGCAATATTTTTTAAAAAAAGTGTTATTTATTCACGGGTTTTGTTCGAAAAGTGTGTTATTATTACACTGATGTACCGATAGTGCAAAAAAAGCACAAAATTCTGGTCGATTTATAAGCAAACAGGCTTAAACAAGGGATATGTATGTTGGCATAATTTATGCTTTGGTTAATGTATAAGATAATCGAGGAGAAAAGCTATGATATCCGAGTTACTTCAGGACAACTTCATCGAGCTTCAGTTGGATGTTAACGATAAAGCCACTGCTATAACCAAGCTGTCGGGCATGCTGTGCGGGTCCGGAAGAGTCAGCGATCATGATCACTTTGTCAATGCTGTTCTCGAAAGAGAAAAGCTTGGCAGTACCGCGATCGGCGCTGGCATAGCTATTCCTCATGCCCGTGCCAACACGGTTAATGAAGTATCTATTGCATTCGCCAGATCAGGCAAGGGAATTGATTTCAATTCTGTAGATGGCGACCCGGTTCACCTTATTTTCCTGCTGGCTGCTCCGGTTGAATCAGGCAGCCTCTATCTTAAGCTCCTGGCCAGAATATCAAGGCTTCTGCGCTATCAGGATCTTATCGAAGACCTCAAGAAAGCCACGACAAAAGAAGAAGTCATCAAGATTATAGCAGCAAAAGAATAACGTGGCTCAGAAGTTCGGCGCTGTTCTACCCCGGGAGGGTTTGTTATGAATCCAGGCACAAGCGGCACGAGAACTGATGAGTTGTCTCTACATATGCGTATTCCGGCTGACAGGTGCTATCTGCCTAATGCACTGCTGACTCTTGACGGAATCTGCGAGCACTACAATGTCGAAGAAGCTGCCCGCGACCGGATCAAAGTTGCGCTCGAGACTGCACTTACCGGTTCGATAGAATTACTTTATCTCAAGGCTCAGGGTTTGTTTGACTTGAAATTCTCGGTGTTTAAGGATAAGCTGCAGATAACTGTAGAGGATTTCATGTTGAATGACCAGATAGCTTTACTGGAGTCTCCTACCGAAGCACAGGTTCGCGAGAAACTTGATGTGGTAGTCGGTCTCAGTGATGAATTCGTTTTTCTGAAAGAATCGGGTCGTAATTCATGTTTTTCCATGCAGTTCAATCTTGCAGCGGTGGAATGATGAATGACCCAGACAAATGACCGGACGTTTCTCTTAATCAAACCTGATGCCGTACAGCGTGGATTTATCGGTAAAATAATCACCCGGATCGAAGAAAAAGGGCTCAAAATAGTTGCCCTTAAAATGATTCAGGTAACCCCGGAACAGGCGGCCAGGCAGTATGCATGCCACAAGGGCCGCCCTTTTTATGATTCACTGGTAAGCTTTATCTGCTCTTCGCCGAGCGTGGCAATAGTTGTCGAGGGGCGTAACGCGATAACACTGTGCCGCAAGCTCATGGGTGCCACTGATCCGGCCGAGTCGCAGCCGGGCACCATAAGAGGCGATTTCTCACTCGATGTCAAACACAACCTCATTCATGGTTCTGACAGCGCTGAAAGCTTTGCCCATGAATGCCCGGTATATTTTGCCGACGACGAGATTTTAAATTACCATCTTGATCTCGAACGCTGGATATACTACTCTTAATCCCCGGCCGAATACAGAGTCATACAAGCTTTTACTGCCGGGGATTCTCATGACAAACTTCAGAGAGCAGGTATCCTGTTTTGACCGACGAACAGAGTAAAGGCCCGTCAGGCATCTATCGACGGGTGTTTATGGTGGTTGCCGCCCTGTCGGTTGTAACCCTTTCTGTCGCTGCTTTTCTTTTCAATTCAGAAACTGCTGCACAAAAGGCTGTCGACTGGTATATCGCTAATCATGCCGGTGGCTCAGGCATAAGAATCGAGCTTGCCGGCTTTTCCGGCAGTCTGGCAAAGGGTTTTAAATTCTCAAAACTGGGCATCAGCCAGCTCAACCCGCCACTGCAGCTGCAGGTTTTCGACGCAAGCGCCAGGGCTGACTTTTCCCGCATCCTGACCGGAAGCAAACTGCTGTTGTCCTTAGAACTGGCCCGTCTCGATCTGGTTGGCATGACCGCCTCACCGATCGCTTCGTCGTCAGTTCCTGATTATCACTCATTTGCCTGCTTCGCCGGCATGCCGGTCAATATCGAAATCGCCAGTTTAGCGATTGGGCATGCCACGCTAAAACCATTTCATGATTTTCCTCTGCAGATCGATATCGCCAGCTTCTCTCTGCAACCGGGTAACGGTTCCGGCTGTTCTTTGCTGCAGGCTGATTTTACGGCTGACCTGCGTGAGAAAACAGTGGGAAAAGGCCGATTCAATGGTGTTGCAAAACAGCAGCAGCAGAAGGTGGAGGGAAGCCTCGAACTGCAGATGTTCGGGCAGAAAATATTAACCGAACTTTCTCTGGCGCAGAGACGGGGTTGCCCTGAAGTCAGCGGCTATATATCTTCGACCACCCTCGACATTGCAAAGATTTCGCACTGGCTGATACCGCTATGGCAGGAAACTTTTCCGTTTGGTTTTGACGGAAGCGTAGACTGCAGCGGGTCCTGGTTGTTCAACCGCGAAATCGGTTTTCTTGGTAACCTTTCGGGCAGATGCAATAACCTGCGCATGGTCGCGCAAGGTCTTTTCATTACACTGTTCGAGCTTAACGGAAACTGGAAACTGTTTGACGGCAACTTCAGCTTCAGCGATGACGGCAGCCTTTTCTTCGGATTTCCTGCTTCATTGTCAGGGAAAGTCGAAACGGTGCTACAGCCCTCACGAAAATGGGATATGGATTTCAGCTGTATGACTATAGATTTTTCGCGGCTGACAACCGATTTGCCCTGGGGCGTCAAATACGGTATGGCTTTGCCACCACTTTCGGGCGGTGCAACGTTCAGCGTGCAGCTGCGCGGTGCCCGCCCCGAAATTTCGGCCCGTCTCAACACAGACGATCTGATCGCCGGCAAAAAGTCGGAGAAGCGAAGCGTGACGGGCGCAATTACTTATCATCTCGGGCCCGAGGGCCCGGGTAATCTGGGCATAGATATGACGTGCCTCAGTGAACACCGCCCTCCCCCGATTTTTACACGGTTCAAAAACGGTGCCGGCCGGCTGGACAATTATATAAGCGACTGGCATGGCCCGTATATCTGGCGTTACAGCCTGCAGGGCAGCGATTCTGCCAATCTTTCCTTCAAAGGCGCCTTGAGCGCGAACGAAAGAAATATTGATACAAACGGTCACTGGCACGATGGCATGGGTACCATTCAGACTTTTCTCGATCAGAATCTTTTTGTTGCTGGCAATATTCAGGTGCTCGATCTCATTCTGGCTAAATGAAAAAGCCGCCACCGGCGGGTTGCCGGCAGCGGCTACTTTTATTTTTTATATCAGGCGCCGTTGAGCTTGTTTACTTTGGCCTCGATCTGCTGAAGGTTGACGCCCTGCTGCTGCAGGAAGCCTTCAAACCAGGTAGTATTTACATTATACGACTTCAGTTCGCTTCTGAATTCGATTACCAGTTGTTGCAGTTCGACCATGTCGGCGATGCGCAGCCTTGGCTTGCTCGGGGCATGCTGCATCGACTTGAGATTGCTGAGAGCGTTGTTGATGGCGCTGGCAAATTCATATCTGGTCACACTGTCGGTATAGACAAACGGAAACGCGTTGAGGATGCCCTTGTTGGAAATGTGGCGCATCGACTTGAAGGCCCAGTGCTTTGATGGCACGAATGTGAAAGAACTGGTGTTGTTGCTCATGGTTCTCTGGGCACCGTTTACAGCAGAGTTCTGTCCGGGATTTTTCTTGATCTTGCTGTCGACGAGCGGAATGAAGAATGCCGCGTCGGCTTCAGCTGTGCGGTTTGTCGGCAGATACTGCTGCTGTTTCGCATTTTCAGCTGTCGCGAATTCCCAGGTAAAGCGCTGGGCGAGGGGTTCACCCATTCTGCTCATGATCTTATCGCTGACGATGACTTTATAATCGGTCCTGGGGTCAAGCTGTGTTGAAGGCTCAAATATCGCACGGTTGTTCTGACGGTCGTAGGTTACTTTGCCATCGACGCGAACCTGATTGCCAAAGATCGAAATGTTGATGTTGTTAACTGTTTTTGGGTCTGCCTGCTCAGAAAAGTGAACCGCTATTTTGGCGCGGCGTGAAATGTTATCAGAGTTGGCGCCAGGATATATCGAGGTTACCTTGAAAGCCTTGAGATTGCTGGCTGCTGTCGCCTGAGCCTGTGGTCTGGTTCGTACCGTGCGGTCCGCTGGAGCCTGAGCTGAAGTGTAGCTGATGGCCTTGTTGCGGGGCTGATTATTGGCTGCCATCTGTCTCTGCTGTGCCTGCATAGGGCGTTGGGCGTTCAATTGTGCTTCATTGTATGCTTCGGCATCATTGTAGCCGTTCTGCTCATATTCGTTGCCGAAAGTTTCAAGTTCAGCCGCTTCACGTGCTGGTGCGCGCATAACCGGCGCTGCCTGAGCGCTCATCGTCGGCGTCTGAGGCGCTGCAACAGGGGAAGAGGTTGAGAACATTGAATTGATTCCGCTTCTGATCGGCTGGCCATTGCTGTCGGTGATGCCCTGAGTTACCACGACGCGATAGTTTTTATTGCTGTCGAGCAGTCCGACCGGGGTAAGGGTCGCCTGTTTGTGACCCTGAAAATAATGAATTCTGGCCGGAACCGGGCCGAAATCGTCTTCGAGTCTGAAGGTGAATTCGTTGAGGGTGTCGGGCATGATTTCTTCGCTGAAAGCTATAGTTACCGGCTGCGTCAGGTTGGTAACGCGGCTCCCGTTCTGAGGAGCCAGTCCGACGATCTGAGCCGGTTCATTAACCGGTCTGGCGGCCATCTGAGGAGCCATCGGCCTTGCCGGGGCAGCCGGAGCCTGAGCGACTGGAGCGGCTGCTCTGGGCGCGTATTCCTGCGTTCTCGGTGCCGGAGTTTCTTCGATGATGTGGCGTTCTACTCTGGGCTCGTCATTGTTGCCGGCGAGTTTGAACGGAATCAGTGTCTTCTGGCGCAGGCGGGTGCCTGAGGTCGCGGCCAGAGTCTTCTCTACGGTGATTGCATAGGCTGCATTAGCCCTGAGACTAGTTCTAGGGCTCACCGTAATGGTTTTCATGTCGCGTGAAAGCTTGTAATCTACGCCTACCGGCTTGTTGTCTTCGAACAACTGAATCGGCGCACTTTTTAGCGAGACGATATCGATCGGTTCCGAAAACGAGATTTCCATCGGCATGTCGGCT
>CAZMWO010000012.1:20100-20649 GCA_964569565.1 uncultured bacterium
TGATAGTTCCCACGCCCATGTTGGCATTGGTCAGAACCAGGTTGTTTTCCTGCGCCGGAGGCTGGTTCGAGCTGGCTGAAGAGGCAGGAAGAGGCTGCATATTGCTGGTGTTCCCGGCAGTCTGAAAAGACCAGACTTTTTCTGAAGTCCGGCCAAGCCCGTCATAATAGCTGAGCTGGGCAGTATAGGTCTGACCCGCCTGCAGAGCCTGCCCGGACTTGAACATAACCTGGCGGGCTGACGGATTGTAAAAAAGCTCGCCGGTAATCGGCTCGGTGCCTTTGAACAGATTGAAATTGACCGTCTGATAGAAAGACTGGTTGACAGCCCCACCAAATTCAACGGTCAAAGGAGTTTCTGGCGAAACACCCACGGCCATGTCGGTCGGGAAATGATTGGCTACGCTGATAGCAGCAGTCTCTGTGTTCATGCTGTTCCGGTTCAGCGCGGCAGCAAGCGGCGAACTGTGGCTGATAGCGACGGCAATAGTGCAAAGAATCGCCGCCCGTTTCCAACGGTTCATAAATTACCTCCTCAAGCTAATGCTCT
>CAZMWO010000013.1:0-3167 GCA_964569565.1 uncultured bacterium
ATCATCGCCAGACTGTAAGCTTCCTGCCCGGTTGAGCAGGCGGCACTCCAGATTTTCAGCCGCCGCTTTTCGCCGGCACTGCGGCATTGCTCGAGCAGTCTCGGAAAAACCGTGTTGCGCAATGCCTCAAAAGGCGCGAGATCACGAAAGAATGAGGTTTCCTTGGTAGTTATATGATCGACGAGCTCTTCCCTCAGATCGCTTCGTTCAGGCTCGCGCGCCATAAAATAGAGATGGCTGTAGGTCGAACACCCGTATTTTTTTAGCAGACCATGAAATCTCTCGATAATAAGATATTCCTTGTCTTCGGTCAGGCTTATTCCGGTCAGTTCAGACAAAAACTGGCTCCACAGTGCGAATTCATTGCTGTCGAGCTTGTTTTTCACTGTTAACCCTTCCCCCTCAAGACTTTATAATTCAAAAAATCCGGCGTGCAAGCTTTTGCATCGCCGGTGCAATAGCAGCCAGCTCAAGAACTTCATCGGCGAGACCGGCTTCGAATACCGCACGCGGCATGCCGTAAACCACGCAGGATCCGGCGGCCTGAGTCGCGATGTAACCGCCGGCAGCCCGGATGAGCCTGGCGCCCGCCAGGCCGTCTGAACCCATACCAGTCATAATGAACAGCCCGACCCGGCCCGAAAAATTCTCTGCTACCGATCGCAACAGATAGTCAATAGAAGGGCGGCAGTTGTTCTCAGGCTTATCATGAGTGAGCCGTAATACGTGACGGCCGGCACTGCAGCCACGAGCGACCTTTAAATGCTCTCCGCCAGGCGCCAGATAAACACGCCCGGGTTCAAGAAGCATGCCGTCCTTCGCTTCTTCGACCCAAAGTCCTGAGCGCTCTCTGATACTGGTCGCAAGCGCCTCTGAAAAAAATCTCGGAATATGCTGAACGATGATGACAGGCACCCTTAAAGGCTCTCTGACTGCCGAGAAAACTTCAATCAATGCCGGCGGCCCGCCAGTCGAGATGCCGATGACTATCAGCTCGATGCTTCGCCCTGAAGAGATTTTCGGAAGCCTGCCAGCGCCGGCATCAGCCTGAAAGCTGCCGGCAGCCGTTTTCGCAGTCGTATCTGAAGACCCCGAGACACCAGTAACATCCATGCTGCGATGAATACGCAAACTTTCGATAAGTGCCTGAACAGCCAGTTTAAACTCTGGTTCAAGAAGTTTTCTGGTTTCTTCAATCGTTTCTGCTTCGGGCTTGAGTACGAATTCAAAAGCGCCGGCACTCAGCGCTTTCATAGTCAGCAGGGTCATATTTGGCGAAGCGGCACAGACGACGATCACCCTGCTGCCGATCTTAAGTTCGCGCAACTGCCTGAGAACTTCGAGACCGCTCATGTCCTGCAGATTCATATCGAGAATTATCAGATCGGGCTTGAGAGACTGAGCCTTTTGAATGGCTATCTTGCCGGTCGGGGCCTGCCCGACAAGCTCTACATCATGAATATCCAGCAGCAGATCGCCGATAATCTTGCGAAAAACCAGAGAGCTATCGACTACCATCGTGCGAAGAGCGTGGCTGTTCATTAGATTTCTCCAGCCGCCTCATGCGAACCTAGCAGTTCGTCGAGCATCAGCAGTCCGGTCATTTTTCCATCGAGAAAGAAAAAACCCGATACCACTCTTGAGAAAGCCTTTGGCAGGTTTTGAGGACTGGCGGTCATCTGCTCAGGCGAGAATGGAAAAATTCCGATCAAGCTGTCAACAAGCATGCCCACCAGCTCAGTGCCGGACTGCACGACAAGAATTCGCGTGTCGGTGTCAAGCATCTGGGGTGACAAACCGAGTTTAACCGCGGGGTCGATCACCGCGATAACTCTGCCACGCAGGTTGAACACGCCTCTGACATAGTCGGGTGCATGGTGAACCGGCCTGATTTCGGGTGGCGCCAGCACTTCCTGAATCGGGCTGGCCGGGATTCCCAGCATGTTGCCACCGATACCACAGACGACGACGAGCTGACTCTCGTCTTCAAGCAGGCTTCCTGCCGCAAGTTTCATGAATGATGTCATTGAATTTTGAACTTCCCGACCATAGAACGCAGCTGTTCAGCCAGTTTCGACAATTCGCGTGCGCTGGCGAAAACCTGCTGACTCGAGTTGGTAGTCTCATTGGAAGCGGAATTGACGCGAGCTACATCTTTGGCCACTTCCTGCGCGCCGAGAGCAATTTCGGCCATACGCACGTTCACACCCCTGATTCCACCGGAAGCCTCAGAAATACTGCTCGAAATGCTGCGGGTCACACTTGCCTGCTGTTCGATACTGCTGGCGATCGCCGCTATGATATCGCTGACTTCCTTGATGATCTTGCCGATATTCTCGATGTCGCCGATGGCGTTTACCGTTACATCCTGAATGCCGGCGATTTTCTTGCGGATGTCAACCGTAGCGGTTGCTGTCTGCTGCGCAAGCTCTTTTACCTCGTTAGCGACAACTGCAAAGCCCTTGCCGGCGGTACCGGCACGGGCCGCCTCGATGGTGGCATTGAGAGCCAGGAGGTTGGTCTGCGACGAAATGCTGGTAATGGTCTCGGTGACCTGGCCGATTTCCTGCGCTGACTTTTCCATGGCTTTAATGATCTCCGAGACTCCGCTCGCCTGATTACTGGCGTTCTGCGCTATACGCCGCGCTTTTTCTGAATTGGCGGCGATATCGCTGATGGTGACACTCATCTCTTCGGTTGCGGTCGCCACAGTGGTAAGATTCATGGTTGTCTGTTCCATGCTCGATGCCACCGAAACCGTGCTCGAGCTCATCTGTTCGACAGCCGAAGCGACAAGAGCCGAGCGGTCGGAAGAATCGCGCGAGTTGGAGGCGAGCAGCTCAGAAATTGTGGTCAGCTCAGTCGAAGAAGATGCCAGCGTATGAACACCGTCGTTCAACTGTTTGAACATCTGGGTAAGCTGCTTAACCATCATGGCGATTGCCTGCATCTGCTGGTCCTGGGCCGAACGTTCGCGAACCTCGACGAGCAGGTCGCCGGCCGCGATTCTCTGGGCAACGGCAGTAACACCGCAGAGCGAGTCGATCAGGTTGTTAATGCTGTCTTTGAGAGCATTGAACTGACCCTGGTATTCTTCACTGACCTTTGGCGGAATCTCGCCGCGACTGAGGCGCTCAATATTGCTCGAAACCACGACTATCGGGCGC